>NZ_FOBK01000022.1:0-8182 GCF_900109815.1 Acinetobacter sp. DSM 11652 | reverse complement strand
AAATCAATGGTTGACTATAAGATGCCTGTGTATCGCTTGAAATGTGTATCAAAAAGTTTCTTTCAGTTGATGATTTTAGTCCGCAAATTATGTATTAATATTTAGAAAAATAGATCAAATGTTAAACTTTAGATTAATAGATGAGTTTGTATCACACGTACATTTTATTCAGGCACGTAAATCATTCGGCCATCATTCAGTTTATAGGTTACCCCTGCCTTACTTCCTTCGCCCTCACCAATTTGACCTGTAGATTCATATTGTTTAAGTTCTTGTCCTTCTTTAAATGAAATTTTCATATTTTTTTCACCAGGATTTTCAATTACAACGACATTATTATTTGAAAATGGATTTAGCGGGTTTTGTACTACCAACATCATTAGAATCACAATAATAACTAAAAAAAGGTCAATCAAATTCACAACAGAAAGCATAGGATCATCACTTTCATCCTGTTCCAAAAATCGCATTAAGCTTCCCCTTGATGAAGACTTTCAAATTCTTTTTCATACTCACGTAATTCTTCAAGCAACCAACGACGTCGGATAACCAAAATATAAAAACATATAGAAGCCGAAACTAAAGATAAAATTACTGAAGAAAATGCCATCACCATATTCTGCCCCACTTGTTCAGCTTGACCTGAAGATAAAGCGAGTAATGCAGGACCCATTGGAATCATAGTTGCGATCAATCCCAACATCGGTGCAGTTCGGGATACAATTCTTAGCCATTCCAAACGTTTAATAATCCAAAGTTCTAAATCATCAGTCGAGGCTTGAAATTGATTTTGTTCTGCATATTTCATCAAAATCGATCGATAACGTTTAGAGGTTCTGAACACGCATTCCATAATAAAGCTACCCAAAGAAACCAATGAAAAAATCAATGAGATAAGGATGAGCAACATCACAGGCCATAAGAAAAGTTTTGAAGCCTGATAAATCAAACTTTCGACTTCTAAAATTTGCATAAATTTCCTCTTATTTTTTTCGCTGTTGCATAAATTGTTTAAAAAAACCAAATCCAATCAATAAACTCAGTATGAAGGCACCAACCCAAGCATAATCTTGTACTTCCGACTTTTTCTGGACTTGTTCCAAAGCCTGACCTTTGACTTTCTGTTGTGCCTGATTCTGAGTATTTTTTTGATCTATTTTGGGTGTTTGTATTTCTATAGAAGATGGATGTTGATCTTGAGCAGACTGATTGGCATCGGCCGCTTTCAAAGTCTGTGTTGTTGGGTTTAAACCTTGTCCTATAGCTTGCTGATTTTGAGTATTTTGCTCATCGGCTGTGCGTTTTGTTTCAGATGAATTTTCAAGATTTACTTGATCAGTTACTACAGTCATCTGTGCATTTTTTTCTAGTGATACACTGTCATTTTGCTTCAAAATACTTTGGGTAAATTCATTAAGCTTTTCAGACTCTAAAGGCAAATTCACTTGTTCTTGCAACGCTTGAATTTTTTCTGCAATTTCTCGTTTTGTCTCATCATCAGCTTGCCAATAATCTTGACGAATCGCTTCCGCCATACGATTTAATACTTGGAGTTGCGCAGATGGATTATGTTGTGTGAACCATTCATTTACACCAAGTTCGCGCTTATCTTGAACGTAAGTTTCATACATATCTTTCCATTGATCAGCACGGACAACTGAAGGGTCAGTCACATTCCAGCCATATAAATTATTGGTCACATTAATTACTTCCAATGTGCCAGCATAACCCTCCTTTTGCATACTTTTAATCCACTCAGGATTTAAATAACGGGTACGTAATTCATCTGACAAATAAGCTTTCAATGAGGTGACTTCAGCTTTATTTTGGCGTAAATCTGTAATGAGTAATTCCGGTGATTTCCCTTGAACGGAACGAATTGCCAAAGATAATCCACCTAAATATTCAAATGGATGATCTGTCGATAACACGCCATGCACATTTGAAGAACGCGACATAATGGCAACATCAACGCCTTTTAAATTTTCAGCGAATAGATTGACTGGTGCTTGCTCACCCCACGTTTTATCGCCATAGGCATATTGCAGATTATTTAAGAAGGTATTTGCTAATTCTTGATCATTTTCCCAATCATCATAGGACAAGGTTTTTTTCGTTAAACCTGAGCCATATTCTCCAGGTTCATTACTAAAAATTTTAAGTTGTGATAACGCTTTAGCTCGTTCAGGATCAACTTTTTGAGCAATTAATGATTGCTGTATCTGTTGTGAATTTTGATAAAGCTGATTATTGGGTTCATTTAGCGCTGAAAGTTTTGCCATTGCACCAGCAAGTAGACGCATAAAACCATCAAATTGATCTCGATAAACACTGGTGGCTTGAATCACAACATCCACACGTGGGCGCTTGAGCTCTTGTTGTGGAATAATGTCTAAACTCACCACTTTACCTGCTTGATCCCACACAGGTCTTAAACCAAGCGCTGCCAAAACTTGTCCTTCCGAAACACCTAAATGACGAATCGTTTCAGAAGACCACAAACTAAATGCAACTTTGTTAGGGTACTGCTGAGGATGCTTTTGTTGGTACTGCGCAATCATCTGCTCAAAGGTTTTTTGTCCCATTTCATAAGCCGCTTTAGTCGGGATTTTATTGGCTTCAAAAGCATATAAATTGCGTCCACTGACACTTTCAGGCTGACGAATCGGGTCTCCCCCCGTTCCCGGTAAAACATAGCCTCCTGATAAAGCATTCAACAAACTTTGCATTTCTCTATCTGCACTCAAATATTCATAATTTTTTTGTGCAGTTTCGATATACGCTTTTAGTTTTCCACTTTGCCCTATCTTTTGAATATCTGCATCAACCTCAACATTTGAAGCCTTAGATTTAAACCATCCTAAACCTGTGGATTCAGCCGGATTTAAAACATAATGCGCCAAATAACGATAAGCTAGAGATTGACGAATTGTTTCAACATCGGCATTAAACACTTCATTTTTATCCAGCTTTAATGCTTTGAAATAGTCTGAGTCTAACTGCTGTAAAACAATCATTAATCTTTGATCATCTTGGGCTGACAAACCGAAACGATGCAAGCCCATGGGTACAGCTTGTTGCGCTAGGCGATGCAAATGATCATGAAGCTGAGTATAAAATTGAGGGAAATTATTCTGAGCCTGAACCTGAGTCAGGTTTAAATCTTTAAGCACACCACTTTGCTCTGTTAAAGCGATCAGTTTTCCTTGAGTTTGCTGCTTGACTAAACCCTCATCGAGCTGAGCATATTGGTGAATTAAATCGTGAATATCTCGTAATTCATCATATAAACCAGAGGGTGCTAAAGGCGCAGTTTGATGACTCACTATAACTGCACGACCACGTCGTTTCGCTTGCATGGCTTCTGCGATATTATCCTGAACATAAGGATAAAAAATCGGTAAAGCACCTGCGGTCAATAAAGGATAGTCATTCGCTGCTAAGCCTTTGTCTTTTCCAGGCAACCATTCTTGTGTGCCATGTGTTCCCAAATGAATCAATGCATCGGTTGCTTGTTGCAAATACAGATAAGTCGCTAAATATAATGGATCTGGAACAGCGTCTTGACTGTGGTAATTCTCACCTACTTTAGAACCACGAGTAGGCTGAGGAAGTAGTAATAAATTTCCGTAACGCTGACTTGGAATTGCAAAATAAAACTCGCCCTCCCTTTTCACGACTGCCCAATGTTTAGATAATTTTTGAATATCCGCGCTTTCTTTTAATTCGTGTTGACGCTGTTCAGGCAAGGTTTTTAACCAATCAAGATAATACTGAACAGGAAAATAGCTGAGCATTTCTTTCTGTTGTAGGTCAGCTAATTTTTCATGCTGGTAATATGCAGATAATAAAGTTTGAGCATCTGAAATAATTTGTTTTTCGCTGATCAGTTCGGTGTCGTATCCACGTTCTTTTAAACTTTTTTGAATATTTTCGATGCTCAGCGGAATATTTAAATTTGATGCAGATAAATTATTTTGACCATAAGGATAATTCCAAAACATCACCCCAATTTGCTTTTCTTTATTGGGTTTAATCTTCAATTTGGATTGGGCAATTACACGTTCAAGTAATATATTGACCTGTGGTTCAATCCATTGCTCGCGACCACCCTCATTTAAAGACAGCACTAAAGGATCAGAAAATCCCCAAGTTTCGGGAAGACTCAAAAAGATAGATGCTAAATGCGGAGGTATGCCTGATTTCGAGTTTTTCCATTCTTCAAAATTGCCATTAAAACTCAAACTTTGAACCATAGGCACATTCATTTTTTGTAGCTCGGCAACTAAGTCCTGACCATTTTGAATATGCGTCATATTGACCATTGCGGTGATTGGTACATCTTTAAAAAAATCTGAAAGTTTGGTTTTGGTTTTCGACTCATTCCAAAGCAAGACAATGGGAACAACACCTTTTCGTTCAGTAAGCGTTATGAGTTGATCAATTTTTTCAGACGTTAAATTGGTGATATTGCTTGGATGAAGCACATAAACCAAATAGGCATTTTGTCCTTGAATAGTTGATTTTTTCTGATGTTTTAGATTCTGTTGATACCAATCTAAATAGGATTGCACATTGTCAAAATAGTCTTGTGCACTGGTGTGATAAATCGAAATTTCTGGTAATTTTTGCGTCTTAAATGTGGCTTTTTTACCTTCAGTATTCCAAAGATGTACTGCTTCAAAATAATGTGAAAAGTTAATTTCTCCACCGTTGTAATACAGATCTAATAATTTAAATCCAAATAATTTTGGAATTTTCTGGAACTGCGGTGCTCCACCACCAACGGTCATATATGCTTTGTCTTGAGCCTTTAAACTTTCAAGTGCAAGCTCTTCAACCTGTTTACGATCTGGCGGTCGCGGAACATCTAAAATGATCACATCCGCCTGCTGAATAGATTGCTGAACAGCTTTTTGATTTTGATTTACTTGTAAATGCTGTAATTGCACATTTTGTTTCGCTGCAATTGGCACAAGTTTTTCAAATTTAGTATTTGCCACAAAATCGGTATGTAACACCAATACCTTAGTTTGAGCATCTGCTGTTTGTGCAAAAGCCACATTTAATGTGAGATAAACACATAAGAAGATGCTCAAAATACGCAGGATGGAGTTTGGATCCAAACTTTTTTGAATATGAGTTGGATCTATTGCATGCAGAATGAAAGATTTCTTCATCATTAAAATCTCACATTCATACCAACAAAGTAACGACGTCCTGCATCACTAAAAGTTTGTAATTGATCAGGTTGCATGCCAATTTTTTTATCTGTCAGATTTTCAATTCCTGTCTGGACTGTCCAATTCGGAGTCACTTTATAATCTGCATACATGTGCCAGAAGATATATCCTTGACTGTGTGGTGTATTCGCAGCTTGAAATTGTTTACTGCGATATTGCTGGCGTAATTTGGTTTGCAGTTTGTCGTTCACTTGCCAAATGACTGAACTATTTAATTGATGCTTTGAACGATCGGCTAAAGGGATATTTTTACTTTTATCTTTTGCGTCTAAATAAGTGTAATTGGCTTCTAAATGTAAATATGGCTCTATGTGATAAGCACCACTCCATTCAATACCTTGTAGTTCTGCTTTTGTCACATTGACATAATCTAAGCAAATTTTCCCTGCGACTGAACATGTAGGCTGACGCTGTGTATCTATCAAATCATCGACATTGTTTCTAAACCACCCTAATGAGGTTTCAAAATTATCTCGATGGAAATGTAATCCAACTTCATAAGCGGTATTGGTTTCAGGCTTAAGATCAGGATTGCCTCGAATAATACCCATACCACCCATTGCAGCATTAGACTCAAACTCTTTAGATAGTTGCTTTAAAGTTGGCGCTTTATAGCCTTTGCCCACACCAGCTTTGACTGTCCATGCATCGCTGAGTTGATAAGACGCATTAAACTTCGGACTCAGTTCCCATCCAAAATCTGAATGCTCATCGCCACGTGCCCCAAATCCAACTTTAAATTGATCAGAGATTTGCCAAATATCTTGTAGATAAATTCCATAATGGGTAATACTGTCTTTTTGTTTTAAATTGACCGTTGGATCTTCCAACTTTTCCTTACGAAGCTCATTACCCAGTATTAAATGATGATTAGATAAATCAAATTGAAACTGTGTCGAAGCCACTTGATCAGTTAATTTTTGTGGAGATGTCGTATCTCCGCCATCACTGCGCTCACTTTCTCGTTTGAATTGTGTTTGATAAAGCTTAACAATACTTTTACCCCAACCCCATTCACCTTCATGTTTTAACCCGAATCGAGCCCGCTCAATTTCATCATCAACTTGATAATATTGATTACGTGTTCCACCTCTTAAATCTTGTCGATCCTCATGGCCGTACTCACTTATGAATTCAATCTGTTGTTGATCTGTTGCTTGCCAAAATAGACCAAGATGCCCTTTGGTATTTTTCTGCTCATCGTGTTTGCTTAAACGAGAATTGGTAGGATCTTCAAGCGCATCACGTTTTCTAAATTCGGCCCAGAAATTGACACCTAATTTATTTTCAATGAGTGGACCAGACAAGTAAGCACTGGTTTTATACTGATCACCACCCAAATTAGATTCATTCCATAACGATTGAATCGAAGCAGAGCCTGTCCATTTTTCGATTGGTTTTCTAGTAATAATATTCACTACTCCACCTAAAGCTTCTGATCCATAGAGTGAAGACATCGGTCCTCGAACCACTTCAATCTGTTCTATCGCTTCGGTTGGAACCCAGTTTAATTCACCATCAGAGTGAGCAATGGCTGAGGATGAACTATTAATTCGTTGTCCGTCGACTAAATATAAGGTGTGTGTCGGGTTCATTCCTCGAATCGAAACCCCTTTCCGATTTAGCCCGATACCTACATTTTGTAGACCTACTCGATCGTTCAAAGCATCTGAAACATCATTTATAAATCGTTGATTAAGTTGCTTACCATCAATCACATCAATACTCGCCATTGCTTCATGAATATTTTCTTTTTTTGCAGATGCTGTGACCACAATCGTATTCATACTGTGTGCTGGATGATGATTTGTGTCTGTTGATTCTGCAAAGACAACATGAGTTACAAAGAGACCCATTCCTAAAAAGATACGCATAGTGATATTTAAGGTTATTTTTTATTGCTTATAATGTTATGCTATAACATTACATAATGCAATTTTTTAATTTATAAATTTCTATTTTTCAATATATTCAGTTGAAAATCTTTGAGCCCAAAATAGCCAATAAATGTGAGACTCTTTTGGAGTTGATAAGTACAAATTTGACAAAAAACCAAAACCTCTTTCTACTAAGAATTAATCTCTGTCGCACTTCATTTAAGAATCTAAGAATTTTTAAATTTACATTTTAAGAGTTTATTAAAATTATAGAATTCTTTCATAATTCATTTTTATGCAGTTCCATGTTATAGATTCCAGCAATTTAATTGAATCTTAAACCTAGTCTTTTGACTCGATTACGATATCGCGCCGCAAGGACTTTGAAGGCTTTCAAACTGCCGAATACATGTTCAATCCCAATTCTTCTTTTATTGATTTCTCAATTGTAAACTTTTAGCTCGGAATCTAGTTTGCAGCATCTCTTTGCTTTTAGAGGCAATGAGCTATTTGGATACATTGCATAGATTCCTTGATAGCCTTCATCTGCATGAATAAAAGCACCTTTAGGAATCGGATTCAAGTTGCGTTTGAAAAGCTCGAAATCATGTACAGCACCACGACTCGTGCATAAACTCAGAAATTGCTGTGTTCTATAATAGATAATGGCTTGAACTTTAAATGTATGTGCCTTCCTCTTGCCACTATAGCTTTTCTTCTGTTTTTTAGGTCTTTGTGTTGGAGTTTCTGTGGCATCTACGATCACCACATTCCAGTCGATACCTTCGCCTTCAGGCAGACTCTCGGGTAAATTAAATAGATTGGACTTGATCAGGCAATCATCTACATCGTGGAAGATTTGTGAAGCAGTAGGCTCTGACACGCCAATAGCTCAGACGGAGTAAAGCCTGATTTTCTTCACTTAACTTGGATAGTCTACTTTAGCAGGCACAAGCATTTTTAGTAGTTCAACCATTAAATCAATGGTTGACTATAAGATGCCTGTGTATCGCTTGAAATGTGTATCAAAAAGTTTCTTTCAGTTGATGATTTTAGTCCGCA
>NZ_FOBK01000018.1:0-46762 GCF_900109815.1 Acinetobacter sp. DSM 11652 | reverse complement strand
CCTGCCGCCAGCGTTCAATCTGAGCCATGATCAAACTCTTCAGTTTAAAATCAATAGTACATATAGTGTACCAATCTTGGCTCATCAATTACTGACAAAAAATTTGCTCAAATAAACTTCGAGAAATTTCTACCATCAATCAATGATAATATATATCGATCAATCAACCAGTAAAAATCCACACAAGTTGTTCTTCATAATCTCTTAATGATCTTTCTAACATCTCGTCAATGCTAGAAGCTGGACTCGAAACACTTAACAACTCAGCAACCTGCTTCGTTCGTTTCCGTGTATCTCGTCGGTATGGGGTGCATTCTATAGATTTTTTCCTCCCTTGCAACCCCTTATTTCACTTATTTTCAACGGGTGTTGCTTTTTTCGACTAAAAAGATGAAAAACATGAATTTTCACTCGTTTTTTAATCATTATTCATATTTATTTTCATCATTCATTTAAATTTTACGAATAATTTTCATTTTTATACACACTGGAGCTCATATATTTTGATGTTTTATTTTCCAAAATGTTTTTTTAGGCTACATTGAATAAAAATTAAGTTGAATTGCTCGCATGATGCGCTCCATTATTCTGATCTTTTCCTTTTTATGCGTTGCATATTTTGCTGTACAACGTTTTATTCATCCTCAATTAAATCACAATTCAATTTTAGATCGGCTTCAACACCCCATTGATCAACGCCTAAGATATCGTATTGGGTTTATTGACCCAAGATTTCAACTTGATACAGTGGCATTACGCCAAATAACTCAAGAGGCAGCGAATATCTGGGAAAATCAAACTCAACAAAAGTATTTCGTTTACGACCCCAATGCTCGTCTTACAATTAATCTCATTTTTGATGAACGTCAAAATGAATCCAATTATAGAAAGCATACGCTAAAGCAATTTGAAAATAGCAAATCATTAGCCGACCAAATGAGATTACAGCTAGAGCAAGAATCACAACAACTTGAATTTTTAAAACAGCAAATTGAACAGCAGCAACACAACTATAGTAATGATCTAGATCAACATAATAATTTCGTCCACCACATTAATGGCTTAAACACATCTATTACAGATTCACAACTTCAGCAGATCAATAACTCTAAGACACGGCTCACACAGCAGAAGCTTGGGATTGAAAGCAATATTGAACGATTTAACATCTTACGAACAGAACTCAACGATAAAGTTGAAAAATTCAACCAATCCCAACACCAACAGCGTAAAGCTATTAATGAGTTTAACCAAGTTTTTCAAGCCAAAATGTTCCACAAAGGCGAGTTTAATGGTCGTGAAATCAATATTTATGAATTTCAATCTATAGATGAGCTTCGAATCACATTAGCTCACGAATTTGGCCATGCATTAGGTCTTCAGCATACTAATGACCCCAATGCCTTAATGTATCCAATTCTAGAAAAGCAGAATTTCTCCAATTTTAAATTGACTACTGCCGACCTCGAACTGCTAAAAAGTCGATAAAATCAGCGCCACAGCTCAATCCCATAATTAAATTACGGATTTAATTGAATAGTTTTGAATTCGTGTTAAGGTATTTTAAAATTAATCAGAGGAGAGAGACGTGAGTTATTATCATATTATTCTTGAGGTAAATGATCATATCAGCACGATCGAGGAAACTCGTGATATTGAAATATTTGATATTGTCGAGCTTCAACCTTATCTCTACTCAATTTTACTGCCATATTTCAATAAACAACTCATCGAACTCGATGATGAGAACATTAAATTCGAAGACGTCTTACATATTCAAATTAAGCAAACATTATTACCTATTCAAGATTTAATTGAAGAGGAACAACGCCAGCTTCCAAGCGATACAGATGTCACCATTACAGCTTATGAAATTTTTAACGATCGAGAATTAAGTCAAGATGTAACCTTAGTCATTTTTGACTTACTCGATGCTGTTAAAATCGATCGCTCTATTATTTAGAAACATCATCACAAAAAAAGGTCAACCTATGTTGACCTTTTTTAATCCGAGAACCTATTTATTGCATCATCAGCTGAGCCTGCTCATTTCTAAATGCACTCAATATCTGCTGTCCCGCTCGACCTGTAGGATTTAAGCCCAATCGGGTTTGCTCTTGACGAATTGCCTGTCGAGTTTTATCCCCAATTAAACCATCAATCGCACCAATATCGTAACCGCGCCGGATTAAATAGCGTTGAATTTCTCGGCGTTCTGCTCTTGATGTACCAGGATCATCAGTCGGCCAAGCTTTTGCAATTTTAGCTTTTCCTTGCAATCGATCTGATAAATGTGCGATTGCCAACGCATAACTTTCTGCTGCGTTATAACTATATATAGCATCAAAATTTTTAAATACTAGAAAGACCGGCCCAGCACTGCCAGCAGGCGCAAGCAACCCAGCTTGAGAAGATGCAGAAAGATTACCCTGAATTAAAGGGGAGCCATCCACTCTATTCAATCCTTGATTGACCCAATAAGACAATGCTTTCTTATTACGTCGCCCCTCACCTACAACTGACATTCCTGCAGGAATCTGCACTTCAAATCCCCAAGGTTGACCAGTTTGCCATCCTCTTTTCTTCAAAAAATTTGCTGTTGAAGCCAAAGCATCTGGAATACTCGAGACTAGATCACGTCGTCCATCACCATCAAAATCTACAGCAAGCTCATCATAGGTTGAAGGCATAAACTGAGTATGACCAAAAGCCCCTGCCCACGATCCTCTCAATTGTTCTTCCCGAACATCACCACGCTGTAAAAGTTTCATGGTGGTAAAAAATTCACCTCTAAAATACGATTGACGGCGCCCCTCACAGCTTAAAGTTCCCAAAGCTTGAAGCAATGGATAGCGTCCAGAAATATCACCATAGTTACTCTCAACTCCCCAAACTGCAACCACCATTTCAGCTGGAATGCCATAAGCCACACTTACACGGTCAAGTGTTTCTCGATGCTGTTGAAGTTTCTGTTGCCCCAATTGAACACGTTCATCATCAACTAAACCTGACAAATAATCCCAAATTGGCGTCGAAAATTCAGGCTGATAATTTAAACGTTCAATCACAGAATAGTCAGGAGTTAAATTCTGCGTGTAACGATCATACGTCGCCGAGCTAACCCCTCTAGTGATCGCTTGTGATTTTAAATTCGAGATGCATTGCTGAAAATTAGGAGCGGATGACACAGTTGCCGTCATGGATGGCGAGGCTGTCACAGACTGACCATTAATAATCAACTCAGCATGAGTTTGAGACATCGCTAAAAAAAATGAACCTATCGTGAGTGCAAGCCGTTGCATAAGACCCTGTAATTCTAAAATGTTGGAATTATGTCTTTACCTTAACAGCTCACTCTAAAAATTAAAGCATCGAATCGTAAATTTAAATTCATACTTTCTACTTTTTTAAATTTATTTTGAAAATTTAAATTTAAAAACTTACCCACAACCTAGTTTTAAATTCATTTGTTATTGAATTTAAATTTAAACCGCCACACAACATTTAAATTTAAAAAACTTATCCACAGTCATCCAATACCACAAATCAGCCTAAATCATTGAAAATTATAAATATTAAAATAATTTAATTTACTCAATAGATAAGAATTTAGATATAAATCTTTAAATACATTTTTGAATTCAAACCTCAATAGTAACTTTGAATTAAAAATATCCTGCAAGCCTATTATTTTGAATTTAAACCCACTTTGAATTCAAAGTTAAGATGGCTCACATAAGCCATAATCAAACTTATACACAGTTCAAAATATGTATTCTAATCAGAACTAATAGTATAATTATTATGCAATTTTTTTTAAAATTTCATCCGACCAATGGCAAGTGATTTTTAAAGAGGCGCAATCATGCCTTAAACAAGATAAATAAAAAAGCGACCACTCGTGTGATCGCTTTTTTTATCAGCAACTTAAAGTCTAGATGGTCATATCTTCACTTAATGCTAATGGGTTTGGTAAAATTTTCGACAATTGGCGACACAGTGTAGTCAATTCTGAGCTATCGATTGGCATTAAGGTAATATGACCAATTTTACGACCTTCACGTTCTGACTTGTTATAAAGGTGCAAATGTGCACCCTCTAAAGCCAACACATCTTCAGTCTTTGGATGCTGACCAATAATGTTCACCAATACCGTTGGACGAATCATCTCAGTTGAACCCAAAGGTAAGCCTGCAACAGCACGGATATGGTTTTCAAACTGAGAGCACACAGCACCTTCAATCGACCAATGACCTGAGTTGTGTACACGTGGCGCCATCTCATTAGCATATAAGCCTTTGTCCGTCACAAATAGCTCAAGCGTCAGCACACCGACATAGTTCAAATGGTTAAGCAAGCGAGTGATGTAATCTTGTGCTACAGGTTGTAGATCTACACTGTTCGGTGCAGGGACAATCGAGTGCGATAAGA
Organism: Acinetobacter sp. DSM 11652; assembly: GCF_900109815.1. Lineage (NCBI taxonomy): Bacteria > Pseudomonadati > Pseudomonadota > Gammaproteobacteria > Moraxellales > Moraxellaceae > Acinetobacter > Acinetobacter sp. DSM 11652. The sequence goes on along the minus strand of NZ_FOBK01000018.1, from coordinate 42,331 downwards.
TACCATTGTGATGGTGGTTCTCAGCCAATGGCCATGTTTTCACATCACCATTCTGACCACGTACTGCAATGATTGACACTTCACGCGAGAAAGTCACAAAACTTTCAGCAATCAATTCACCCGCAGGACCAAGTTCCGCCCATGCTTGATCAATTTGATCCGCAGTGCGTAAGACAAACTGACCTTTACCATCATAACCACCACGTGAAGTTTTTAGTACGATTGGAAGACCAAGTTCAGCGACCGCGTTTTGTAAACTTTCTAGTGATGTCACCGCTTTGTAAGGTGCTACTGGAATATCTAACTCATCAAATAAAGCTTTTTCAGACAAGCGATGCTGAGCAATCGCTAAAGCCTGACGCGGGGGATGCAGTTGCTTAGTTTCAGTTAATACGTCTACATCTGACAATGGCGTATTTTCAAATTCTAAAGAAAAGACTTCTGCACTATTAATGAAATCCTGTAAGCCATTTTCAGCTTGAGTTGAGATCACTGGACCCAAAGCAGCAGAAGGGCAGTCTGTACTTGCTTCAAAAAAAGTACATTGAATATTTAATGGAAGTGCCGCCTGCGCCATCATTCGACCCAATTGACCGCCACCAAAAATACCGATGGTTTTATCCATAAGATTTCTCTCGAATTAAGCTTGACCAGGAATATTTTTACTCGCAACTTTTTCAGTTTGCGCTAAACGAAAATCGGCTACATTCTTTGCAATATCAGGGCGAGTTAAACCTAAAATTTGTGCCGCCATAATCGCAGCATTGGTCGCACCTGCAGGACCAATTGCCAGAGTACCGACAGCAATACCTGCTGGCATTTGTACAATTGAAAGCAATGAATCAACACCATTCAAGATCGAAGATTTAACCGGTACACCTAGAACAGGAAGATCAGTCTTCGCTGCGCACATACCCGGTAAATGCGCTGCACCACCAGCACCCGCAATAATCACTTGGATACCACGATCACGAGCTTGCTCAGCATATTCAAACAAACGATCTGGCGTACGGTGTGCTGAAACAACTTCCGCTTCAAAAGGTACACCAAGCTGATTCAACATATTGGCAGTGTGTTCGAGTGTCGCCCAGTCTGACTGAGAGCCCATGATAATTCCAACGAGAGGAGTGTCTTGTGAAGCGGCCGCATTCATTGCAATGTTTCCAGAGATTAAAGTAAGAGAGATAAATCTCGACGAGAGCCAAGCTTTAATAAGAACTCACTATTATAGACTGAAAATGAATAGGTCTAAAGTTAAGCTGATAAAATAAGGATTAAAAATATATACTTGTTAATAGACATAAAAATGAATTTTATGATTGGTCATTGTTCGGCCTTAAACGTCTAGCTCATTTAAGACAAATTGAATTTACATAAAACTGAACTAAGCCATTCAAATTAAAAAATAAAAAGGAGAATATAGCATGTGGTTTAAACTGAAACTATGGTGGAATAACCCTGCAGAAAATTTATGGTTTACACCAGCACTTGGGGCTTTATTAGCGATTTTTTTCTCTCTATTTGCAACCGCAAGTCGTTATTTTATTCCATCACACGCGGTTCCAAATATCAGTATTGAAACACTAAGTAGCCTACTGGATATCATTGCTTCGAGTATGCTGGCGGTCACTACATTTTCACTTTCGATTATGGTCGCCGCATTTGCTTCAGCTTCCTCAAGTGGTACGCCACGTGCTTATAAGCTGATGATGAATGATGATAATACTCGTCTCGCAATTACCAGTTTTATTTCCGCATTTATCTATGCCGTCATCGCAAAAATCGCTTTGGGTTTACAATATTATGGCGTTTCGGGTCGTTTTGTCTTATTTGTAAGTACCATTTTGGTTCTCATTTATTTGATTGTGACACTGATTCGTTGGGTACAAACATTGTCTCAGCTTGGCACATTAACCAATGCTATTTCTAAAATTGAAACAGCAGCATCTCAAGCTTTAAGTACATTCCGTACACACCCCAACTTTGGCGCTTCAGGACAAAAACCATTGGGCGAAAGCCAACTCAAAATACACCCAAAACAGACAGGTTATTTTACTCATTTTGATATTGAGTCCTTAAATCTTCTTGCTCAAACTCACAATGCACATATTCATCTTGCTTTTCTTCCTGGGAAATTCGTAGACCCATCACTGGTTCTGATTGAAGTCTTTACGGAAAATCCAATAGATGACGAAGAATTAAAAAATTTAGAACATCAAATTCATGAATACGTGATTATCGAAACGAACCGAAGCTTTTTACAAGACCCAAGATTTGGTTTATTGGTCATGAGCGAGGTTGGACAAAAAGCGATGTCAGCTGCAATTAATGATGTGGGTTCAGCAATTAGTGCGATCAATGCCTTAACGCGGATTATTATTGATAGTCAGCCAGATCCAGAACAGAAAACTTTTAATTTCTCGAATATCAGTGTCGATATGTTTGATATTCGTGAGTTTATTAACAGTAGCTTTGCACCGATGGCACGGGACTGTATAAGTAATATCGAATTAAATCAAAGAATGATTAAATGCTTATCCATGATTGAAAAAAATGTATCTGAACCGGAACTACGGGAAGCTGCTCATGAAATGGCACATGAAATCTTGGCACGCTGCTTAAAACATTTTGAATTTGAGCCTGATCGTCAAAGATTAATTCGGGAATATGAAAATAACTTTAGTTAATCTTTATCCTTTTGAATCATGGTGTTCTAAACACAAAATACACACAACCACATAAGCAAAGTGCAGCCCATACATAATCCAATTTGAAAGGCTGTTTAAACATGAAAATCATGAAAGGAACAAATACCAATAGCGTAACAACTTCCTGAGTGATTTTCATTTGTCCCACAGCCCAGCCATTTTGAGCCAGCATCTTGGTTGCAGGAATCATTAAGCTGTATTCGAATAATGCAATGATCCAACTAAATAGAATGGCTTGCCATAAAGGGGCATCATGCGGCAAAAATTTTAAATGACCATACCACGCCAAAGTCATAAAGCAATTTGCTAAAATCAGAAGCAATAAAGGTAAATAAATCATTTAAATCTCAAGTTAAATCGTCCGCGTTATTCTACGATTAAATCATTTCGTTTCATCATACTAGATTAAAAATATTTATAGATTTTAGCTCATAAGTTTAAAAATTTATTTCTGCAAAATTTTACGGAATGCCTTCTAATAATCACTATCTTTTCACCAAGACCCTTGTTATCGTTGACATCAAATCAAATAACACATGACAACAGCACCAAAAAGATGTTTGTGTCGAAAAGAGTAGTGGAGTAAATCATCATGCATCTGCATATTTTGGGAATCTGTGGCACCTTTATGGGATCGTTAGCACTGTTAGCTCGAGACCTAGGGCACACAGTGACAGGCTCGGACCAAAATGTGTATCCACCTATGTCGACACAACTTGAAAATGCGGGTATTACCTTAATGCAAGGTTATGACCGTAGTCATTTGCAACCACACCCAGATTTAGTGATCGTTGGTAATGCCATGAAACGTGGAATTGACGCCGTTGAATACATGCTAAATCAGGGTTTACCCTATATCTCTGGACCACAGTTCCTTGCCGACCATGTGCTACAAGGTAAACATGTATTAGGGGTTGCTGGTACACACGGAAAAACAACCACTACCACGATGTTAGCTTGGGTATTAGATCAAGCGGGCTTGGAACCGGGCTTTTTAATTGGTGGTGTACCACTTGGATTTAAAGAAAGTGCTCGTCTAGGCGGAGGTCAATATTTCTGTGTAGAAGCAGATGAATACGACTCTGCCTTCTTTGATAAACGATCTAAATTTGTTCATTACCATCCAAAGACAGCTATTCTGAATAATCTTGAATTTGATCATGCAGATATCTTTGATGATCTCGCTGCCATTCAAAAACAATTTCATCATTTGGTTCGTACTATTCCAAGTGAAGGCCGTATCATCGCACCAATCACTGAATCAAATATTGATGAAGTTTTGTCACAAGGCTGTTGGACACCGATCGTCCGTACATCGCTTGAATCTCATGATCAAGCAACTATCTCTGCAAACCAACTTTCTGCAGATGGTACTCATTTCCAAGTCTTAAAAGACGGCGAAGTAAAAGGTACAGTCCAATGGTCGATGACAGGTCAACACTCCGTTGCAAATGCTTTAGCAACCATTGCAGCTGCAGAGCATGTAGGTGTTTCCATTGAAACTGCATGCGAAGCATTATCGAATTTTGGTGGTGTAAAACGCCGTATGGAGCTCCTCGATACCATTCGAGGTATTGAAGTTTTCGATGATTTTGCTCATCACCCAACAGCAATTGACACAACACTGGATGGTGCTCGTAAACGACTAGGCGAACGTAAACTATGGGCTATTATTGAGCCGCGCTCAAATACGATGCGAATGGGAAGCCACAAAGATGGTTTAGCATATTCTGCTCGATTGGCAGATGAAGTGATTTGGTATCAACCTGAGGGTTTAGATTGGGATCTACAACCTGTTGTTGAAGCTGCTCCGAATAAAGCTGTGGTAGCGCGTACTTTAGAAGAGATCATCCGAAATGTCGTGAATGAAGCAGGCGAGGGGGATGCCGTTGTGATCATGTCAAACGGTGGATTTGGTGGTTTGCATCAAAAACTCATTCAAGCACTCAAAGCAAAAGAATAAATAAAAAAGCCCGCTCTGCGGGCTTTTTTATATTTAAGCGATAACGTCATGATATTCATTATGAAAACGCTTAAACATGACAACCACATAAGAGCAAGTTGGAACAATTTTTAATTTTTCTGTACGAGCAAATTCTACAAGTCGATCTAACAATAACTTTGCAGTTCCTTGTCCACGTAAACGATCATCGACCCAAGTATGATCAGCTATAATGATCTGTGGAGTTTGGTAACGATAGCTGATTTCTGCAATTCTTGATTGATCTGCGTCCGTGAGATAAAACTCACCGCCTTTCACACTATCGATATGTTCAAACTGCATATGACCGCTCACTGTATGATTTTATTTAAACAGAACATCATGGATTGCTTCATCTTTGTTGAAAACAGATTTAGCAAATGGACAAAGCGGTAGGATTTTAACATTCTTTTGACGAGCTAATTCCACCGCACGGTCAACAAGTTGACGTCCCACGTTTTGCCCTCTTAATGAATCATCAACCCAAGTATGATCAATAATAAATTTATCTTCACCTGCCCATGAATAAGTCATTTCAGCTAAATGATGGCCATCTTCACCAATAAAAAACTCACCTTTTGATCCATTTTCTTGATGTTTAATTTCTAACATTATCATTATCCTATCATTCGTTATTAAATATAGATTAGAACGACATATTTACATAACACTATGAAAAAATGGGACAAACTTGTCTATCAATTACAAATTCAAAACTTTAATTTATTTTAAAAAAAGAAATATTATAAAAAACAAAAATATATATTGTCAGTCATAATCATTAAATGTTATTTTTTTAATATATAAATGTATTATTATTGTTAAAAAATTAATGAGTAAATGAAATGGATATCTATTTAATATCAATTGTAGTATTGATCATCATTGCAATAATCTTATTAATTTCAATTTTTAAAGACAAATTTAATAACCCATTTAAATAATTTGCACACAACTTATAAGTGTGTCATCCTTTGTGCACTCGAAATCAAATGAAACGATTTCAACGTAATTTATTATCAAATTTGAACAAGGGGAGTAGCCTCCTCCAACAGTACTTAAATACTGTGTCAGAATATCGTCATTACACTTTGAAAGAAGTCGGTATCTGAGCATCATTTCGATTATCTAAAATGCATAATCAAAATGGTGTAGGCAAGACCTTGATCATGTTGTTTCAGAATTATTATCTGGCAACTGGTCGAGGTTTTTTTATGCCAAAATCAATTGCCAGTATTGGAGATCACTATGGAAACCATAGGCAATATTTGGCTTTATGTCATTTTTTTTGGCATCGTCACGATTATGCTCTTAATTGACTTTCTAGGTTTTAAACAAAAAGAAGGTCAAGAAGTTAAAGTTAAAACTGCTGCTTATTGGAGTATTGCATGGGTCACTGTCGCAACACTTTTTGGTGGTGGACTATGGCTATATCTAGAAAATACCGCTGGTATAAACGTAGCCAATACGAAAGTTATGGAATATTTTGCCGGCTATTTACTGGAAAAGTCACTCGCAATTGATAACGTCTTTGTGTGGCTAATGATTTTTGCTGCATTCGCTATACCTCCTGCACTTCAACGTCAATTACTCCTTTATGGTGTATTGGGCGCTATTATTCTCAGAACAATTTTTATTTTTATCGGTGCGTGGTTCGTTCAGGAATTTTCGTGGATCCTCTATATCTTCGGTGCTTTCCTTGTATACACTGGATTTAAATTCCTTAAAGGACAAGAGGATGATCCAAATATTGAAGATATGGCCATTCTGAAATGGCTACGTAAACACATGCGAATTACTCCACAGTTGGAAGGAAATAAGTTTTTCGTAAGGCAAAATGGCGCTCTATGGGCAACCCCATTATTTTTAGTGCTGATTTTAGTCGAGGCATCTGATGTTATTTTTGCAGTCGATTCTATTCCAGCGATTTTTGCGGTCACCACTGATCCTTTTATCGTCCTTACAGCTAACTTGATGGCTATCCTTGGTTTACGGGCTATGTTTTTCTTACTGTCTGGAGCCGCTTCAAAAATGCATTATTTACCTTATGGACTTGGGGCTATTTTAATTTTTATCGGTTTCAAAATGCTTATGCTTGACGTATTTCATATGCCAATTTGGATTTCATTAAGTTTTATCGTGATTGTCCTTTCAATTACTGCATGGCTTTCAATCCGTTATAGTAAAAAACATCATCAAATGACCTTATAAGGTCAAACTTTGTTGAATTCAATAAAGCCTTCATCTGAAGGCTTTATTTATATCCTTAGATGAGCCATCTAATTCACAATGCTTAACTTAGGCCATCGTTCCAAAAAACATTTTGACTTAAGCCTATGTTCAAAGACTCCACGTGAAACCAAACGATCATTCCACCTTAATTTTAAAGTAAATAAATCTTCAAGCCCCAAAGGTGCGAGGATTTCAATATGATTATTCTCCATTAATTTGATGGCGATTGCGGTTGCCGTTTCTGGCCAAAAACTCATAGCATGATGTACTGAAGTATATGGATCAATTTGAGCACCTTCATCAGTTCTGTACCAATGATGTACCAGAGCTTGATTTGTAATGTCCCAATGAATATTAGGATATCTATGTTGAAGTGCACCCTTTAAATAATTTCGTCTCTCATCCATTTTTTCTGAAGGATCAAAATAAATGACATCAATTTCAGTTTCAAAAATGGAATAATTTTGATTATGTAAATAAGACCAGATCCAATTTCGAATCAAGCCCGCACTAAAATAGGCCGCACTATCAATCTGCCGTAAACACTGTAAAAGTTCATAGATATCTACATTAGATCGTATTAAATGGCTTAACTTCTCATATAAGTCCATGGGTGAATTCACTTTATATATTTTGATTAGAATTTAATATTTCCACTCAGCTCTCCAATTTTAAATGTTAAGAGACGGTTGGCAAAGATCTTGCATCATCTCCAAAGAAAAAAGCTCAGTAAATTTAGCGCAGCTCTTCGGAGCTCTTTTTTTAGGAAATGACGATGAATATGATTCCCGCATTAAATCCACTCAGTGCACCTTGCCAATGTAGTTTCGACTTACAAGATTGGGAAATTCTCGCGCAATATTGGTATCCAGTGGCTCGTATTCAAGATGTTTCAACCACACCACATCAGGTCACTTTACTTGATGTAAAAATGGCGATTTACCAAACTGACAATGGGGAAATTCGATTAGTGCGTGATATCTGCCCTCATCGTGGTGTACCTCTAAGTAAAGGATGGGTAGAGGGTGAAGAAATTATTTGCCGATATCACGGTCTAAGATTCGACCTTGCAGGGAAGTGTACAAAAATTCCTGCTCAACCTGATTTAACTAAGATATCTGACCGTTTTAGTTTAACCCAATTTCCAGTAATTTTGAGATATGGACTGGTCTGGACTAGCTTGCATGGACGTGATTTTCAACACAATAATATTCCCCAACTTGACACTTGGGATCATCCTGATCATCAGTCTATTTTACCTCCATATGTTGATATTGCAGGCTCAGCAGGTCGTCAACTCGAAGGATTCATTGATGTAGCTCACTTTGCATGGGTGCATCACGAAGCTTTTGCAGATCGAAACAACCCAGTTGTACCGAAATACCATACTGAGAGAACAAACTATGGTTTAAAAACAATTTATATTAGTGGTGTCAGTAATTACCCGCATGCTTTGAAACACCTAGAGCCAGAAGGTTTTGAGTGGAAAAGAACTTTTGATATTTACCCACCATTTTCAGCGATATTAACTGTAGATTTTCCAGACAATGGGATTTTAAAAATCTTGAATGCGTGTTGTCCTGTATCGGTCAATCAAACCAGATTATTTGTTCCTTTGACGCGTAATTTTGATCAGACTGGAGATTTACAAGCAGTCTATGATTTTAATGCCCAAATTTTTGCCGAAGACCAAGATATCGTAGAATCGCAAAAACCTGAAGAATTACCACTTGATTTAATGATGGAAGCGCATTTTGAGGCTGATCGATCTTCGACTACTTATCGTCGTATTCTCGCAGAGTGGGGGCTCAGCAAACGATATACAGTTTAATTAAGATAGATCAGTTACAATCAATCGAAAAAATTAAAAGTGTAGGTTTTAAATGTCTTCTGTAGTTGCATCGACGGCGATTCGCGGTCGCTTCCTAGATATTCAGAATACGGTTGCCCAAGCGCGTGAAATTCACGACCAAGTGCGTTACGTAGAAGATGGTTTATTGATTACTCAAGCGGGTAAAATTCAATGGTTTGGTCGTTGGGAAGATGGGCAACAACAGCTCCGTCAGCTTGAATCCTCTATCCAAGTTGAGCATTACCCAGATCAACTGATTGTTCCTGGTTTTATCGATACGCATATTCACTTTCCTCAAACTGAAATGGTAGGTGCGTATGGAGAACAATTACTCGAATGGCTGAACACTTATACCTTTCCTACAGAAATCCAATTTCAAGACAAAGCTTATGCAGACCAAATTGCACACTTTTTTGTCAATGAGCTGCTGAAAAATGGCACAACGACTGCATTGGTTTTTTGTACAGTTCATAAAGAATCTGTTGATGCACTATTTGAAGCGGCAGAACAATACCAGATGCGTTTGATTGCAGGCAAAGTATTGATGGATCGTCATGCACCTGAAGCACTGACAGACACCGCTGAAAATGCTTATACAGATAGCAAAGAATTGATTGAGAAATGGCATGGTAAAGGTCGAAACCTTTATGCCATTACGCCTCGCTTTGCGCCTACCTCTACACCAGAACAATTAAAAAGAGCAGGGCAGTTAAAAACTGAATATCCTGATGTATATATTCATACTCATTTGAGTGAAAACACCAATGAAATCGCTTGGGTGAAAGAGCTTTTTCCTGAGCAAAATGGCTATTTAGATGTGTATCACCACTATGGATTAACAGGCAATAAATCTGTTTTCGCTCACTGTGTTCATTTAGAAGAGCATGAATGGGATTGTATGCATCAAACAAACTCTGCAATCGCCTTCTGCCCGACTTCAAACCTCTTTCTAGGAAGTGGATTGTTTCCATTGAAAAAAACCTGGGATAAACAAGTCAAAGTCGGTCTTGGCACAGACATCGGTGCGGGGACTTCATTTAATCAGCTTCAGACGTTGAATGAAGCCTATAAAGTTCAACAACTCCAAGGCGATAAATTATCTGCATTTGAATCGCTTTATCATGCGACCCTAGGTGGAGCAAAAGCATTAGCGCTCGAGGATAAACTTGGTAACTTTAATATTGGAAAAGAAGCGGATTTTGTTGTATTAAATTTGAATGCCACTGCATTACAAACATTAAGACAACAACGCGCTAAAAATATTGAAGATGCACTTTTCGCATTGTTTACCATGGGTGATGATCGAAATATTGAGGCGACTTATATTTATGGACAAAAAGCATATCAACAATCAGCATCCTAATGCTCAGACTCAACCACAACACCCAATTAAAAAATATGTGTTGATTGGTGCTGTATTCTTAGTTTGTGCTGTCGTACTAAAACGCGATGCGCATTAATAAACCATTAGTTTACATTTCGTTTTTTTAAAAAGGGTGCAACATTCTGGGATATGTTTTAAAATCGAAGCATATTTCAGGTGTTGCAGGTCAACACCTTTTTTAATTTTAGAATTGTTGTTTTAGGTATCTACCCATGACCATTGACATGAAAGTGTTGATTTCCGCTGAAGAAATTCAAGCGAAAGTTAATGAACTTGGTAATCAAATTAATGCTCACTATGCAAATAGTGATCGAGAATTGGTTCTTGTAGGCTTACTTCGCGGTTCAGTGATTTTCATGGCAGACCTATGCCGCACCATTGAAAAACCACACGAACTCGACTTTATGACAGTTTCAAGTTACGGCAGTGGAACGACTTCTAGTCGTGATGTTAAAATTCTAAAAGACCTTGATGGTGAAATTCGTGGTAAAGATGTTCTTGTCGTAGAGGACATCATCGATTCAGGCAATACGCTGAGTAAAGTGGTAGAAATCCTTGAAACTCGTGAGCCAAACTCTATCAAACTTTGCACGCTGATCAGTAAGCCTTCTCGAAGAGAAATCGACTTGGAAGTAGAGTTTCTAGGATTTGAAGTTGAAGATAAATTTATCGTAGGTTATGGACTAGATTACGATCAAAAATACCGTCACATTCCATTCATTGGTGAAATCGGTCTGTAATTTTTTTTAAGAAAGTGGCATATGCCACTTTTTTTATAAACAACAAAATAACAACAACATGTAGCGTGATTCTTCTTTTCAAACATCGATACATAATCAACTATATTTGAGCGACACAATAAAAATTCATGATAAAAAGGAGAACAAATATGTTTTCACTTATTGGAGCTATTCTTATCGGTTTTATAGCAGGTTTAATTGCTCGCGCAATTCATCCTGGTGACGATAAAGCAGGCTTCATCGTCACGACGTTATTAGGTATTGCTGGTTCATTACTTGCTACATATGGTGGACGCCTTCTTAATATTTATCCCGAAGGTTCATCGGCAGGTTTTATTGCTTCAGTCATAGGTGCAATTATCGTTCTGTTTATTTATAACCTCGTTACCAAAAAATCTTAACGAAAAAAAGCACCTTGTTAAGGTGCTTTTTTTCATTTCTATGAACTAGATTTTATAAGTTCAGCTCTTTCCAAATTTTTTCAATTTCTGAAGCTGGATAAGCGCCTGTTACCTTAAATCCATTTTCAAAAATAATTGCTGGCGTTCCTTGAACACCTAGACGACGTCCAAGTTCCAAATTTCTTTCAACAGGGTTTGAACAATCAGCTTGGGCTGTTGGTTGTTGATTCTTTTGTAAAAGGGCATTCCATGCAAACTCACGGTTTGCGGAGCACCAAACTTGTTTAGAGGGCTGGATCGATTGAGATTTAATTGGATACATAAACGTATAAATTGTCACATCTTTTAACTGGCTTAAATTATTTTCAAGCGTCTTACAATATGGACAATTTGGGTCAGAAAAGATCGCGAGCTGACGCTTACCATTCCCCCTTACAGTCTTAATGGCATCTTGAAGTGGAAGTTGTTTAAAGTCGACTGAATTATGTTTCAGCACCAAATCACGTGTTAGATTTTTTTGATCTTCGATACGAATCATTGATCCAAAGAATAAATGCTTAGCTTCTTCATCAATATAAATAATCTGATTGTCTAAAGATCCGCTATAGAGACCTTTCATCTCAGTTTTTTGTAAATTTTGAATATTCAATTTTGGGTGCTGCGTTTTAATTTTTTGCTGAAGCAATTCAATATTCGCAAAACTAGAACTTGTAGACAGTGCAAGTAAAGCACTGATTAAAATTTTTTTATACATAAGTTGAGCATATGTTTGATGGATATTATTGCTTATTCTAATCTTCTACTTTCTACAAAGATCAGTTTTTATGTAATTTTAAACCTCATAAATTGTTTCACGTGAAACCAAATATGACAGTTGAATTTTAACTGATTGAAGATAATTGACTCATGCTTAACAGTCGACATAGACTAATGAATCTTCATATCAGCACTGCTGTTCTATAAGACAAATAATGAATGAAAACCAATCGTGGCGAGATTTTATTCTCGTAAGTATCGCACTCTGTATCGGCACCATTGGAACAGCGCTTGCTAGCCCACTTTATCCAATTTACCAAGAATTATGGGGGTTAAACCCGAGCGATATCACCTTTATTTTCGTTTCCTACATGCTAGGGTGCCTGACCACCTTACTGTTTTTGGGCAGAACCAGTAATACCATTGGTTATGTAAAAACTATGCAACTTGGGCTCATTTTTATCACCATTGGCTTGTTAATGTCTATCTTTGCGAGCGATGTAATGTCTCTCTCATGGGGAAGATTTATCATTGGTATTGCATCTGGATTGATGACAACATCTGCTCTTATTGGGCTTATTCAAACTGTTCCAACTTCCCATAAACAAATTGCACCACAATTAAGCTCAATCATTACTGCTGTTGGATTTGGGTTAGGTCCTTTATTTGGGGGATTTTTTGCTGAATTCTTTGCATATCCTTTGGTAATACCCTATGTACCCATTGTGATAGGTTCAATATTTTGCTTCTTTAGTCTATTTACACTCAAACCTATACCTTTTGATGTGCAAAAATTTAATTTTGCTCCCAAATTATTAACACCACAATCACATGATCGAACTCAATTTTTTATACTGAGCTTGACTGCATTTGCTGTTTTTGCAGGATTTAGTTTATACGCCTCACTATCTCCTTCATTTGTTAAAGACATTTTGCCTTGGCACGGTCCACTGATTAGTGGTTCTGCCATTACTGTCATTTTACTGATTTCAGCTGCGACACAATTTTTTTCAAGATCAATCAAACCGCAATCCAGCCTATTACTCGGTATCATGACTTGCTTCATGAGCGTGATCGCTTTATTCCTCTGTATGGAGTTTAAAATTAGCTGGTTATTTTTCCTAAGCGATGGTCTGTTTGGGATTGGACATGGCTTAGCTTTACTTGGGGCTTTCGGACTTATTCATCACATGACCACACCTCACAATCGAGCCGCCGTCATGTCTACTTATCTCTTTATCGGCTATCTCGGAACGATTCTACCCATCCTAGCAGTAGGATATTTAGCTGACCATTTTGGGCTTACAAATGCAGTGATTTGGTTCTGTATTGCAATTTCAATTTTATTGATTGTTTTATTCATAAAGCAGATGATGGTTAAGCCAAGCAAGTTACCTTTAGCCAATTAACCAAAAAGCCCATTACTGGGCTTTTTAAACCACAGTTAAAAACTCGTTTACTTCCCGATACAGAAAGAGCCAAAGATTTTTCCGAGTAAATCATCCGCACTAAAATCACCAGTAATTTCACCTAATGCATTCTGTGCGAGACGTAACGATTCTGCGACAAGCTCTCCTGCATGGTAAACAACAAGTTGTTCACGAGCTTCCGCAAGATAAGATTGAGTGCGCTTCATTGCATCTAGGTGGCGGGTTCTTGCAATAAAGGTATCTTCTTCAGGCTGAAAGCCTGCATGTGCTGTAATCGCATCTACAAGCGATTGAACACCCATTTCTTGCTTGGCTGAGACCGTAATGTGTCTAAAGCCTTGGAGATCAGCAACTTTAGCTTCACTATCTACTAAATCACATTTGTTAGCGATTAAAATTAAGCGTTTAGGATCGATATAATTAGCAAAGTAAGTATCTGCCAAATGCATCGGATCTTCACCTTGACTCAAATCGTAAACCAAGAGTAGGAGATCAGCATTTTCTATTTCTTTAATCGCTCGACGAATACCTTCCTTCTCAACAATATCTCCCGTTTCACGCAGACCTGCTGTATCCGTCAGGGTAATTGGCAAACCATTTAGGCTTATTTTCTCATGTAGTACATCACGCGTTGTACCTGCAATGTCCGTTACAATCGCGCGCTCAACACCAGCCAATGCATTCAATAAACTCGATTTACCTGCATTGGGTTTCCCTGCAATCACCACTTGTAAACCTTCACGCAGAAGTTGACCTTGGCGTGCTGATTGTTGTACTGCACCCACTGATGCTTGCACATCTTCCAATAACGCTAAAATTTTTCCATCTGCAAGAAAATCAATTTCCTCTTCAGGAAAATCAATCGCCGCCTCAACATGTAATCGTAAGTGAATGAGTTTTTCTAATACTGTATTTACTTTAGAAGAAAATGCGCCTTGCAATGAACGTACTGCAGAACGAGCTGCTGCTTGTGAAGTAGCATCAATTAAATCAGCGATTGCTTCTGCTTGGACTAAATCCATTTTTCCATTTTCAAAAGCGCGCATTGAAAACTCACCCGCTTTTGCTGCAATTGCGCCTAACTCTAACAGTCGACCCAATAATGTATTTTGAATCACCGGTCCACCATGACCTTGTAACTCAACTACATCTTCACCCGTAAAAGAATTCGGATTTGGAAAACAAATCACCAAACCCTCATCCATGACTTGCCCATTCGCATCAAGAAATTGACGAAATGCAGCATAACGAGCAGGACCGAGTGCCTTACCAGTTAAAGCCTCTGCTATGGCATATGCCTTAGGACCAGACAGTCGAATTACACCTACACCTCCACGACCTGGCGGTGTTGCAATCGCAGCAATAGTGGTTTGATGTTGTAGGTTCGTCATTGAAATGATCTCAAAGCAAGGCAAAAAAAATCCGCCTAAGGATATCACCTTAAGCGGATCGATTCAGCTACTAACAAAACTTAGTTCGTAGATGCTGTATCTTCTTTTGCTAAGCGAGCTTTCTCAACACTCTTATTGATCAGACCTTGCTGAAGAATCGTGATCAAGTTGTTGACAATCCAGTAAAGCACAAGTCCAGCAGGGAAGAACAATAAGAATACCGTGAAAATAATCGGCATAAACTTAAAGACTTTTGCTTGCATTGGATCTGTCGGCTGTGGGTTCAACATTTGTTGAACATACATCGTCACACCCATCAACAATGGTAGGATAAACCATGGGTCCATTGCAGATAAATCTTGAATCCAACCTAACCAAGGAGCGTGGCGTAACTCAACAGACTCCATGAGCACCCAATATAAAGCCAAGAAAATTGGCATTTGAAGAAGTAAAGGTAAACAACCAGATAATGGATTGACTTGTTCACGCTTATAAAGTGCCATCATTTCTTGTGAGAAACGCATACGGTCTTCGCCGAACTCTTCTTTCATGCGTTGCATTTCTGGTGCAATCACACGCATTTTTGCCATAGAGCGATAGCTCTTAGATGAAAGAGGCCAAAGAATAAGTTTCACAAGAATTGTCAATAGAATAATTGACCAACCCCAGTTTCCAACAATGCCATGGAAGAATTGCAAACCTAAAAATAGCAATTTCGCAATTGGCCATAACCAACCATAATCAACCGTTTGATTTAAACCAGTTGCCAAGTCTTTTAATTCAGATTGAATTTTTGGACCTGAGTAGAATGTTGCATCAACAGTCATTGTTTTGCCAGCTGGCACATTAATGGTAGGCGAAGTAAAGCCAATGATATTCATACCATCAGCAGATTTACGTGACTCCATTTTTGCAGAATACGGCTGGTTACCGAAGTTACCAGGTACCCAAGCACTTACAAAGTAATGCTGAACCATTGCAACCCAACCACCTTGAGCCTCAACACTTAACTTTTCTTCATTAAAATTATCAAATTTTAATTTGTTATAGTGTTCATCAGGTGTACCCCAAGCACCACCTAAATAAGTGCCCAGTGTAAAGATTCCTTGATCAGTTTTACCTGGATCTTCAGAGTTGTCACGTTTGATCTGACCAAACATTTGACCTTGCCAGTTTTGCTGACTACGGTTAATCACTTGATAACTTACGTTAACTGGATATGCACCTTCTTGGAAAGTGAACGTTTTGATGATTTCAACACCATCAGCCGTTTTTAATACCATTGGTACTTTTAACACTTTCTCAGCTTCACCATCTTTATTGGTGGTTGCTTGAGCATCAGCTAAAGTATAAGTCGACTTTTCAAACTCAAATGTTGGACGTCCACTACGGCTACTGTCAGGTCCATTTAAACCAATTAAACCTGATTGAGCGACATAAGTACGTTTCTCATCATTTTCAAGCATAACGAACGGTTGTTCACTATTTTTACTTTTATCATGATTGAGTAGTTCAACACGGACAATGTCCCCACCTTTAGGGTTAATCCAAAGATGATATAAATCAGTTTGAACAGCAACTAATTGTTGATTTGCTGTTGCAGGTGTAGTTGTGTCTTGTTGTTCAGCTGCAATATTTGCTTGCGGTATATCAGTTAAACCCGCTGTCGTTTGGCTCGTTGGCAGATCAGCAGAAACATCTTGGGCAACGACGGCAGCAGGTGCTGTCGCAGCAGTTGTTTCAGTTTGACCATAGTCTTTTTGCCAAGCAAGAATAAGCAAATATGCGGTGACAAACATGGCCCCGAGAATTGCAAACCTGGCCCATTGTTGCATATCGATTACCCCAATTGGTTAGAGTGATTTTTGGTTCAATAAACGCTCACGCAAGGGTACAGTAACGTGAGTCATTTGAGAATCTATTTGCTGAAATGAAATAAAACGAATTGCTTTTTTGGGAACAGGATCATATCCACTTCCACCCCACGGATGGCAACGACAAATCCGTCGCGTTGCATACCAGACACCTTTAATCGGGCCATGTATATGAATAGCTTCTAACGAGTATTGAGAACAAGTTGGGAAATAACGGCAACGAGGTCCAAGGAGCGGACTAATCGCAATTTGATAGAAACGAATCAACCAATGCAATATACGGACCATTGGCCACCTCTAACTTTGAGGAGAGGGAACTGATATTTTATGATGTTTTTTTACAAGACGCTGTAGCTTCTGCCATGCAAATTGTAATTGCTTATGCAATTCAGCATTCGGAATCGACTCAATACCTACCTTAGGCATGACCACAATATCCAATAAATCTATATCTTGCTGATTTAAGCGAAAACTTTCGCGAGCAATACGTTTTATTCGATTTCTTTCATGTGCACGGCGCACTTTCTTTTTAGCAACAACAATACCTAAACGGCTTTTAGGCTGTTTAGTTGGTGTAGCTAAAAATAAGAAATGGGGTTGATGCACTTTAAAAAGCGCACCATCAAATACACCTTTGTAATCTGCAGCACAGCGGATTCTCACCTCTGGACTGAAACTATAAAGTGTCATAACACCCAAATCGTCGATAAACTAAACTGGTATTAAACAGTTAAGCTGTGACGACCTTTTGCACGACGACGAGCTAATACTTGACGGCCAGCTTTAGTCGCCATACGAGCACGGAAACCATGAACGCGTTTACGCTTTAATTCAGATGGTTGGAAAGTACGTTTCATATCGAAACTCCAAAGTTGGTGTTCTATAAAGGTTCGCGATTGTATTGTGCATTGTTTGTTCTGTCAATATTAAACAGTATTGTGTAACACTTTTGATGAAAGTTGCTTGACTCCGAGAAAGATACAAATTTGTTAAATAATCTATTTATACACAAAATAAATATATGTTTTTATTATAGTATTTAAGTTAACCACAGAAATATCCATAAACTTATACACAAGATGAAATTCAATTATGGCTGTTTTTTAAATTTGAATTTAAATTTAAACACAAGGAGTGATTATCCACAGAAAACAGAATCCTATTAAATAAATTCAAATTTATAAATTTAAATCTATTATTATTAGGGTTGTAATTTTCTATGGATAAGGCATTATTTTTTTTAAAATATATATACTTAGGTTGTTGATAACTATGTTTCCATATTTTTTATAGATTGTGGATAAGTTGTTGTTTTTATTTATCCACAGTTTGTGGAAAACCTTATCCACACCCTGTTTTAAATTTAAATTTAGACTTTTAAATTTGATTATTTGTGGTTAAAGTTCAAAATTACTCATGACATATGTGGATAACTTGGGTATGATTGCCTCCCCAATCTCATGGGGTTGTTTTTAAATTTAAATGGAATGAGGGGTTTCACATGCTGTGGACAGACTGCTTAAATCGCTTGCGACAAGAGCTCTCAGATAATGTCTTTGCAATGTGGATACGTCCATTGGTTGCCGAAGAGGTAGATGGTGTTTTAAAGCTTTATGCACCTAATCCTTACTGGACACGCTATATTCAAGAACATCATTTAGAATTAATTAGCATTCTTGCAGAACAAATGTCTGAAGGACGTGTTTGTAAAGTTGAAATTTTAGTCGACTCACGACCAGGCGCGATTTTATCTGCTTCAGAGCAACCAGCGACAACAACTGCAGCGCTTGAGTCTTCAGCAGCAGCACCTGTAGTCAGAGCAAAAAAAGAAAGCAATGAGCAGCAAAATGCAAAAACATCAAAAAAACGATTATTAAATCCTCTGTTTAATTTTGCATTGTTCGTCGAAGGGCGTTCAAATCAGATGGCGGCAGAAACCTGCCGTAAAGTGTTAACTCAGTTAGGCGAACCTCAACATAACCCGTTATTTTTATACGGTCCGACCGGTTTAGGTAAAACACATTTGATGCAAGCAGTGGGTAATGCTTTATTACAAGCTAAACCAAATGCTCGTGTGATGTACATGACTGCTGAAAGTTTTGTTCAGGATTTTGTGAGCTCACTTCAACAAGGTAAAGTCGAAGAATTTAAAAAGAATTGCCGTTCACTAGATCTACTTTTAGTTGATGATATCCATTTACTTGCAGGTAAAGAAGCCAGCTTGGTTGAGTTTTTTTACACGTTTAATGCCTTATTAGATGAATCTAAACAAATTATTTTAACCTCAGATCGCTATCCTAAAGAGTTGACCGAGTTAGATCCTCGTTTGGTATCTCGCTTTTCATGGGGATTATCGGTAGGGGTAGAACCGCCTGATATTGAAACTCGAATTGAGATTTTACTTAAAAAAGCTGAAAGTAATGGTATCGATTTGCCTCGTAACTGTGCGCTCTTTATTGCACAGCAGGTTGTGGCAAACGTACGTGAACTTGAAGGTGCATTAAATAAAGTCGTCGCGATTTCTCGTTTTAAAGGGACACCAATCGACTTAGATGTGGTGCGTGAATCACTGAAAGATGTTCTTGCGATTCGTGCTCGTACGATTAGCACCGAAAATATTCAGCGTGTAGTCAGTGAATATTTTCGTATTCCATTGAAAGAGCTGGTTGGACCTAAACGAACTCGTATTTATGCTCGACCACGTCAGTTAGCAATGGGGCTTGCGCGTGAATTAACGGGCGACAGTTTTCCTGAAATTGGCATGGCATTTGGTGGTCGTGATCACAGTACAGTCATGCATGCCTGTGAAAAAGTGCAGAGTTTGTGTGCTGAAGATCCTATCTTTAATGAAGATTACAAAAATTTAATGCGCTTATTACAAAGCTAAATCTGTTTAAATTCTATTCTTGCAATGCGGCATATTCTGCCGCATAGTACATGATTAAAGTGTTTTAGTCTGTCGTCGATATACTGTTTTAGAGGAAATCCATCGTGCGTTTGAAGATCGCGAAAGAAAGCTTACTCAATGTTTTGTCTCATGTTGTAGGTGCTGTAGAACGTCGCCATACGTTAAATATTCTTTCAAACGTCAAAGTTCAGGTTACTCAAGATGCACTGACGATTACAGGTTCCGATCTTGAAGTTGAACTTGTGGCGAGTACAACGCTTGTAGAGGGAGCCTGTTTACAAGCAGGTCAAACCACAGTACCCGCACGTAAATTGATGGATATCTGTAAATCTTTGCCGACAGCAGCACTTATTGATTTACAAATCACAGAAGACCAGCGTTGTATTTTGAAATCTGGTAATAGCCGCTTTGTATTAGGAACATTATCTGCTGAGGATTACCCTTTATTAACGACTGAAAATAGCCAAGGGACTCAAGTTCAGGTGACTGAACGTGAACTAAAACGATTATTTGAAAAAACCTCTTTTGCGATGGCTGTTCAGGATGTCCGTTTTTATCTTACAGGCACTTTACTGGAAATTGATGAAAATCAGCTTCGTGCAGTGACGACAGATGGACATCGTCTTGCTCTTTGTGAAACATTGGCCAGTTCGAATGCTTCGCAGTTAGTGCAAGCAATTGTGCCTCGTAAAGCGGTCGGTGAATTACAGCGTCTATTGAGTATCGAAGATAATCAACTCTCGTTGTTAATTGGTCGTGAACTGCTGAATGTTACTTTGACAATTCCAAGCCGTGATAAAGAGCAGGGTGATATTACTGTTCGTATTACTACAAAATTAATTGATGGTAAATTCCCTGATTATCGACGTGTTATTCCTCGTGGCGGTGATAAAACAGTTACGATTGCACATGATATTTTCAAACAATCATTACAGCGAGTTGCTATTCTGAGTAATGAAAAATTACGTGGTGTATTTTTAAACTTCAATCCAGATTCACTGCAACTTCGTGCCAATAATCCAGAGCAAGATGAGGCAGTTGAAGATCTTGCGATTCAATACAATAATGCACCTATGGAAATGTCATTCAACGCACAATACATTTTGGATGTATTGAATGTGCTGGACGGTGATGATGTGTTAATGACGATGACTGAGGCAAACCAATCTGTATTGGTTCAAGATCCTGCTCATCAAGATCAAACTTATGTCGTCATGCCGATGCGTGTTTAATGTTGTTTTTGATTTAGTTTGATCTGGTCATGTTCATTACGCGTTTAAATATCCAGCGTGTGAGAAATTTAAAAGCGGTTGCACTCCAAGAGTTGCAACCGTTTAATGTTTTTTATGGACAAAATGGTTCAGGAAAAACGTCTATATTAGAAGCAATTCACTTATTGGCCACTGGTCGATCTTTTCGTACACATATTCCTAAACATTACATTCAAAATCAAATGCAAGATGCGATTGTATTTGCACAGTCTGCTACTGAAAAGATAGGTATGCAAAAGCTCATTACGGGTGAGCAAAACATCAAAGTGAATGGGGACAGTATTGCTACGCAGGGACAGCTAGCCAAAATCTTACCATTACAGCTTATTGACCCTCTGAGTACAGATATTATTGATCACGGAGCTAAACCAAGACGACAATTGCTTGATTGGTTAATGTTTCACGTGGAACCAGATTTTTATTATGCATGGCAATTTTATTCTAGAGCTTTAAAACAACGAAACAGCTTATTAAAATCAAAACGTAATCTGATGCTGCAAGATTTAGAAGCATGGAACAAAATGCTGAGTGAGTACGGTGAAATATTGCATTTACAACGTCAGGCTATTGTTGAACAGTGGCAGATATTTTTTCAGCAAGATCTTAAAACACTATTACCAGATATCGAGATCCATATGGAGTATGCAGCAGGCTTTCATGTGGAACATGGCTTGGCTGAAGACTTGATTTTGTATCATCAAAAAGACTGCGAAAGACGCTATACAGAATATGGTCCACACCGTGCAGATTTAAAGTTAAAAACCCCAACAGGAGATGCAGATGCCGTACTGTCACGGGGGCAAAAAAAATTATTAATCATGGCTTTAAAATTGTCACAGATCGCAATGTTGCATGCGTCTAATAAGGAAACTGTGGTATTATTAGATGATGTGACAGCAGAATTAGATATAACCGCACAACAACGTTTAATTGAGCGATTGAGCCAACTTGGTAGTCAAGTTTTCATTACCACTTTAGACCATGAATCTGTACAAAAGCATTTACATGATTTGTCTATTTCTTATCAATTATTCAATGTTGAAAACGGTTCTGTTCAAGTTGTTGTGCAATAATTTTTTGAAGTTTTCTCCATCTTTGGATAGACCTTTTTTTCACTAGGGAGTAACCATGAGTTCAGAAGATCAAGCTGCTTCTCAAACAGAACAAACCATTGAAAAGGCTTATGATTCCTCTAGCATCAAGGTATTACGTGGTTTAGACGCAGTACGTAAGCGTCCAGGCATGTATATTGGTGATACGGATGATGGTACTGGTTTACACCATATGGTGTTTGAAGTGGTGGACAACTCGATTGATGAAGCCCTTGCTGGTCACTGTGATGAAATTCTGGTTACCATTCACGAAGACGAATCTGTTTCTGTCGCAGATAACGGTCGTGGTATTCCCACAGATATTCACCCTGAAGAAGGTGTATCTGCTGCTGAAGTGATCTTAACCATTCTTCATGCGGGTGGTAAGTTTGATGACAACAGCTATAAGGTTTCTGGTGGTTTGCACGGTGTGGGTGTTTCAGTTGTAAACGCTTTGTCTAGTAAACTGGAACTCACAATTCATCGTGCTGGTAAAATTCATGAACAAGAATACCGCCATGGTGACCCTCAATACCCTTTAAAGGTGGTGGGCGATACAGATCGTTCGGGTACACGTGTACGTTTTTATCCAAGTGCTGAAACATTCAGTCAGACCATTTTCAATGTCGATATTTTAGCTCGTCGTTTACGTGAACTGTCATTTTTAAATGCGGGCGTTCGAATTGTTCTACGTGACGAACGTGTTGGTTTAGAACATGTATTTGATTATGAGGGTGGTTTATCAGAATTCGTTAAATATATTAACGAAGGAAAAACGCATCTTAACGATATTTTTCACTTTACCACGCAAGCTGATAATGGCATTGGTGTTGAAGTTGCATTGCAATGGAATGATACGTACCAAGAAAACGTACGTTGCTTTACCAATAACATTCCTCAAAAAGATGGTGGTACTCACTTAGCTGGTTTCCGAGCTGCTTTAACTCGTGGCCTTAATAACTACATGGAAAACGAAAACTTACTCAAAAAAGAGAAGGTTGCGGTTTCTGGTGATGATGCACGTGAAGGTTTAACAGCAATTGTTTCAGTGAAAGTTCCTGATCCAAAATTTTCCTCTCAAACCAAAGAAAAATTGGTATCGAGTGAGGTAAAACCTGCTGTTGAACAAGCAATGAATAAAGCTTTTTCAGAATATCTTCTTGAAAATCCAGCTGCAGCAAAATCGATTGCGGGTAAAATTATTGATGCAGCACGTGCACGCGATGCGGCGCGTAAAGCACGTGAAATGACTCGCCGTAAGAGTGCGCTTGATATAGCAGGTCTTCCTGGTAAATTGGCGGACTGCCAAGAAAAAGATCCAGCTTTATCTGAACTATATCTTGTCGAAGGTGATTCAGCAGGTGGTTCAGCGAAACAAGGTCGTAACCGTAAAATGCAAGCGATTTTACCACTTAAAGGTAAAATCCTAAATGTGGAACGTGCTCGATTTGACAAGATGATTTCTTCTGCTGAAGTTGGAACACTGATTACGGCATTAGGTTGTGGTATCGGTCGTGAAGAATATAATCCAGACAAATTACGTTACCACAAAATTATTATCATGACCGATGCGGACGTGGATGGTTCACATATTCGTACGCTGTTATTAACTTTCTTCTTCCGTCAAATGCCGGAATTAGTGGAACGTGGTCATATTTATATTGCTCAGCCACCACTTTATAAATTAAAGAAAGGTAAGCAAGAGCAGTATATTAAAGATAATGATGCGCTTGAAACATATTTAATTTCGAATGCAATTGATGAGTTGGCATTACATATCAGTGCTGACGCACCTGCGATTCGAGGTGAAGCGCTTGCAAAAGTCATTGCAGATTATCAGACATCACAAAAAAGCTTACAGCGATTAACGATTCGTTATCCTGCAACTTTATTGGATGCTTTACTTGGTTTAGATGCTTTTAAATTAGATCAAAATCAAGATGAAGCTTATGTGACGTCTTGGGCTGAGCAATTGCGTCAAGCAATTGAAACACAACAGCCAAGCTTAAGACCTGAATTCACGCTCGAAGCATTCGAAAAAGAACTCGCAGATGGTTCACGTGAAACACATTATTGGCCACGTTTAACAGTGTATGTACACAACCTTCCTCATCACTATTTATTAGATGCTGGTTTATTGGGTTCAGGTGAATATAAACGTTTACTTCAAAACTCAAAGAGTTGGTTTACGTTACTTGAAGACGGGGCTTATTTGCAAAAAGGTGAGCGTAAAGTCAATGTTGCTAACTTCCATCAAGTATGGCAACAAGTATTGGCAGATTCACGCCGTGGCATGATGATCCAACGCTATAAAGGCTTGGGCGAGATGAATGCAGAGCAGCTTTGGGAAACCACGATGGATCCTGAAAATCGTAATATGCTTCAAGTGACGATTGATGATGCAATTGAAGCAGATCGCATGTTCTCTTGTCTCATGGGTGATGATGTTGAACCACGTCGTGCATTTATTGAAGAGAATGCATTGAATGCAGATATTGATGCTTAATGCTATAAGTTAAAAAAAGCACTCTTAGGAGTGCTTTTTTTGTATCAATCTAAAATCTTAAGTCATTTTTTTGGAATTAATTTCAATAAAATGATGTGCTTGAAGTCACATATTTTATTTATTATATGAAATATAAAGATAATTAAATAAGCGTTTACGAAATTAATAAATAATTAAAATTATAAAATTCAACAACTTATAATTGAATAATAAAAAATAGAGCAATAGCTCTATTTTTTTAAATAGAGAGTGATTAAAATTTTTGTCATGGAAAAGAATCCATTTAAATGCTTAAAAGGAACTAAGAATGAAAAAAACAACTCTGGCTTTATTGGCGGCTTCAACCATGGGTATGGTTTCAACTGCTCAAGCAAAGGTTGATGTGTGTGTATTTGATTTACTCGGTAAGTCTGGTGAATCGTTCCAAATGGCTCAAGAATGGGCATTGGCAGCAAAGGGTTGGGGGGCAGATATTAATCTGATTCCACGTCAAGATGAGGCTGTAGCCGATAATGATTTTAAAGCAGGTAAGTGTGATGCTGTTTTCTTAACAGCGATGCGTTCTCGTCAATATAACAAGTTTGTGGGTTCGATTGACTCTTTAGGTGGCGCACCATCAAATGCAATTGCACAACGTGCGATTACTTTTGCTTTAGACAAACGTAATGCTGCAAAGATGGTCACAAATCTCGGTGGGAAAAAATATGAAGTTGCTGGTATTGCACCACTAGGCGCGGCATATATATTCGTGCGTGATAAAAAAATTGATTCTATTGAAAAAGCCGCTGGTAAGAAATTCGCAGTATTAAGCTATGACCCAGCACAAAAAATTATGGTGCAACGTGTCGGTGCTCAAGCAGTCGGATCTGATGTTTCGAACTTTGTTGCGAAGTTCAATAATGGTCAAGTGGATATGGTGGGTGCACCAGCATATGCCTATAAGCCTCTTGAAATTTATAAAGGTTTAGGCAATACAGGGGCAATGTTTGATTTCCCTGTAGTACACATTACAGCAAACTTTGTGATGAAGCCTGAAAAATTCCCTGAAGGGTTTGGTCAAAAATCACGTGATTGGTTTGTTAAAAACTTGCCGAAAAGCTACGCAATGATCAAGCGTTTAGAGAGTGAAATTCCTGCTAAGTACAAAATGCAATTCTCAGCTGAAGAAAAGCTGAAATATCAAAAACTACTTCGTGATGGTCGTATGGATCTCACTAAACAAGGTATTTATGACAAAGAGATGATGTCTGTTCTTAAGAAAGCACGTTGCTCTGTCGATAAATCCAACTTCGAATGTTCACTTGGTGGTGAATAATTCTGATTTCTAAAGAAAAAATCCTAGACCTGGTCTAGGATTTTTTTATTCATTTTATGTCATTTTTGCCAATGCACATTTATAAGAAAAAAGTATGCTTTAATCACAATAAGTACTATTTAAATGATCTGTATCTAAAAACCATATACATACAGCATCTCAGGATCAGTATCTACACAATTGGATCGTGTAATCTCATTTTAGTTCAACACACTGACACTGAAGTTTAAGGTGTTTGATATGGGATATTCGAGAATATAAGAAAGAAGGAATAGGAAACAATAAAATGAATTTAACCAAAACATTATTGCTATCAGCAGGTTTAATGACTGCTGCAACGGCTTCACAAGCAAAGCAAGTCGTCTGCGTGTTTGATCTCGTCGGGAAAAACGGCGATGTCTATGCGTTAATGAAAGATTATCAACTTGCTGCTAAGCAGTGGGGAGCTGATATTGAGCTTAAAGTCGGACAAAATGAAGGCGTAATTGCTGAAGATTTCAAAGCAGGTAAATGTGACGGTGTAAGTATCACAGGGATGCGCGGTCGTCAGTTTAATAATTTCACTGGCTCTTTAGATGCCATTGGTGCGATTACTAATCTCAATTTAGCTGTTAAAGTCATGCAAGGTTTAGCAAGTCCAACCTTTGCAAAACATATGAAAAATGGCAACTATGAAGTTGCAGGTGTGATTCCTGTTGGCGATGCTTATTTAATGGTGCGTGATCGTAGTATTAATACGGTTGCTAAAGCTGCGGGTAAAAAGATCGCCGTACTTGATTATGATCAGGCACAAAAAATTATGGTACAGCAAATTGGTGCGCAAGCAGTGAGTTCTGATGTCACTAATTTTGGGAGTAAATTCAATAATGGCCAAGTTGATATTATTGGTGCACCAGCAGCGGTATTCCGTCCTTTAGAACTTCATAAAGGGCTAGGAACGAAAGGTGCAATTGTGAATTATCCAATTCTTCAAGTGACCGGTAATATCATCATTCGTCATGATAAATTCCCTGAAGGTTTCGGACAGAAATCGCGTGATTGGGTGAAAACACAGTTACCACGTGCGAATCAAATTTTAGGCAAAATGAAAGCGGATATTCCGGCTAAATATTGGATGAATGTTCCAGCTGGAGATAAACCTGGTTACCAAAAATTGATGCGTGAATCTCGTATTGCACTTACTAAACAAGGTGTTTACAACAAACAAATGATGAAACTACTTTGGCAGTTCCGTTGTAAGAATGAACCGACAAACTTTGAATGTAGCTTGCAGGATGAGAACTACAAATAAGTTCATAGGACGTTACATTTAAATCCGATAAATTTACTTTGAATAAACTTTAAAGTTCGAGTTATGACCATATATTGAGTATGTTATACTTGATATATGGTCTTTTAATTTCAAAGCCTATTTAATTTTTTGAGGAATCCATCATGACTGCCCAAGCACTTGAGCTGACTGACAATGCTGCGAATAAAGTTCGTCAACTTCGTGAGAGCGAAGGAAATCAAGATTTGATGTTACGTGTATATGTGACAGGTGGTGGTTGCTCTGGTTTTTCTTACGGATTCAATTTTGCTGAATCTCAAAATGAAGACGATGCTGAATTTGTGAATGGTGATGTGAAGATGCTTGTTGACTCACTGAGTTATCAATATCTCGTTGGTTCAGTTGTTGATTATGTCGAAGGTTTGGAAGGATCTCGCTTTATCGTGCAAAATCCTAATGCGACAACGACATGTGGTTGTGGATCTTCATTCTCAATTTAATATGCAGCAAAAAAAGCCCGCTAAGCGGGCTTTTTTTATGATAATTTTTGCTGTTCTTTCAGAATTAAATCAGTCAGCTCATGATAATTTTGAACTGGAATCCAATGATTCGCCTCTAAATGAATTTCCGTATATGGACCTTCAACATAATTTTGATTGAACTGAACCCCTTTAGCATCAATTGCAACGTCATCTTTGCCCCAAATAAATAAAGTGGGAACTTTGACTTTATTGAATAGCGTTTTATTAGAGCTAAAAGGTAAACCTCGATACCAATTGAGTGATGGGCTGAGCCGTTTTTCTATAATCATTTCTTGTTTAAAGTCATTTAATTGTTCAACTGTCATTCCAGAATTTTTTAATAAAGCCTCGCCAATTTGAGGTGTTTTATTAAAGAGCAACTCAGGTATCCATGGAAGCTGAAATAGTCCCATATAATAGGATTTAAAAAGTTGTGTACTGCTGTAAAAAGCCCGCATAAATGCTGCTTTGTGAGGGACGGAGATCGCGGTCAAATGTTTAATTTTATTAGGATAACGTAGAGCAACTTCCCAAGCAACGACTGCGCCCCAGTCGTGTCCTACGATATATGAAGGCTCTCCAATTAAGTCGAGTAGAACATTTACATCATCTGCTAAATGTTGAATGGCATAATCTGCGCGTTTTTTCGGTTGAGCCCTTAAGCTATATCCACGTTGGTTTAACGCATAGGTGCGAAAACCATGTTGGTTTAGTATTTCGGCACTATGCTGCCAAATTTTTGATGTTTCAGGAAAACCATGTAATAGCACAATTGGACTGCCATCGATTGGACCGCTATCTATTACATCAAAAATAAGATTACCTTTTTGAAACTCAGTGATTCGTTGTTGTTTTTCCATGATCTATATCCTCTTTCCTTTACATATCTTTATCAAATTTGGATGATAGAACTAGGGCTGAACGGGTCAGTTCTAGGTGAAAGAAGGTCGTTCATTGTCTGACAATATTATGGGTTGATTAAACGGTGTATTTGTATTGGTATTTGTTTTTGTAAGAAAGTTAAGCAAAGTCTCAAAGCTAAGGTCCGATAGCTTAAGCTCGGAGTAACCAAGTGGACATCTTCAGGGATTAGAGACCATTCAGGTAAAATATGAATTAACGTTGAGTTGAGTAATTGATGGGCCACTTGGATTTCTGCAACGGCGGCAATACCTAAATGTGCTTCTACAGCAGCAAGTGCATGTTCGGATGGTGTCACCATCAGATGTGTATAAATTTTAAATTTTTTTATCGTACCGTTTTTGAAAAGCTTGATTTTGGACAGCTCGCGGTTATGCGAGATAAAATGATGATCACACAGTTGCTCTGGGTGTTCAGGAATGCCATAACGCATTTGATAGGTTGGACTGGCACATAAAATTCTTCGAACTTGTCCAACCTTTTGAGCATGGAGTGTAGAGTCTGCTAAATCACCAAGTCTGATGGCTAAGTCATATCCTCCAGAAATTAAATCAACTTTGCTGTCATTCAAATCAATTTCAATATCAATGTGTGGGTATTCAATTAAAAATTGAGAGATTAAAGGCAATACCACCATTTTTCCAAAAGTTCCCGAAGCAGCTATTCGAATTCGACCTTTGGGTTGTATTTCTAATTGTGTGAGATCGTTCGTCAGTGATTCAATTTGATGAAATAGGGGGGAGATTTCTTTTAAGAAAATCTTACCAGCATCAGTTAGTGAGCTTGAATTGGTATTTCGATTTAATAATCTAATATTTAAGGATTCTTCAAGTCTTGAAAGTCGATTAGATAACGTGGATTTAGCAATATCATAACGTCTTGCTGCCGCGGATAAACTTCCAGCATCTGCAATCAGTACGAACCAATATAGGTCATCGATTGAGTAGGGTAAGCTGTTCATAAAATCGAACACCACCTTTCATTTTTATTGTCTATTCACATCATTATAGAACCGCTAATTTAAGTCAATTGATCAGATGTAGCAAATGATCTGATTTAGCAAATTGAGGACATAGCAATGACAATGAATTGTGATTTAGAAACTGGTACTTGTTCAGTAGCCGAATTGGAAAAAGGCCAAAATGCAGTGGTCAATGTAGCATCTGACCTCAGCCTGATTTATGTGGGTGACCCAATGTGCTCATGGTGTTGGGGAAGTTCAAATATCATTAAACAAGCGCGTGAATATGCAATTCAGCATGGTGTTGGCTTTCAAGTGATTAGCGGTGGTTTAAGACCTGGTGGAGGTGATGCTTGGACCGATACTTTCAAGAATTTTTTACGCACCGAATGGAAAAATATTCAGAGACTGACTCAACAGCCTTTCACTGAAAAATTGTTAGAAAGAGCACATTTTAACTATGATACCGAGCCTTCAGCACGTGCTGTTTACGTTGCTCGACAACTTTGGCAAGACCATGATCATCATGATGAAAAACTTTTGGCATTTTTTTCAGCAATCCAATATAAATTTTATGTGGATGGTGAAGATCCGAACGAGCTTGAATATTATCGAAGTATATGTGAAACGTTTGAGCTGGATTTTGACGTATTCTCAACGTTGTTTGAATTACCTGAGACCCAAGCAGCGACCTATGAAGAGTTCAAGCTTAATCGAAGTTGGGGCATAAAAGGGTTCCCAAGTTTTGCGATACGTCATGGAGACAATGTCAAAATCATAGGCTCTGGTCATGTGGCATTGGAAAAATTAACACAAGCTATTGATGACTTAATCAAAGATGCGCGTATATAAGGAAAAGTTGAATGGCGATTATTCTACAAATTGATTTTCCCTATGATGGACCTTGGGGGCATGAAATGTTTGAAAGTTTCAAAACACTCGCGGATTCAATAGCAAATGAGAAAGGCTTGATTTGGAAAATTTGGACTGAAAATGAAGCGTCCAAAGAAGCAGGTGGAATTTACTTATTTGAAAGCCAAGCAGATGCAGAGGATTATCTAAATATGCATCTTCAGCGTTTAAGGGAAAATGGCTTTACTGAATGTAGACATCGGATCTTTGCTGTTAACTCGGCACTTTCAAAATTGAATTTTGCACCTGTTTAAGTTAATCGATGTATCAACTCAGGATAGTGGATACATCGATTCTTCATTTAAACCGCAGTGATCGTTCCTAAAACTCGATCTCCTTGAGCTCCTGTCACTTCAGGTAAATTACCAGCAAGTTGGTTTACAAATCGCATAGCCAACCACGCAAAAGCGGTCGCCTCCACCCAAGTCGGTGCTAATCCCAAATCTGCTGTGGTTTGAACACTCCACTCATGTTTACGTAAACGCCAACGTAATTGTTCTAATAATTGTGAGTTGTATGCACCACCCCCACAGACATAAACTTCACCTGTGTCCATAGGGGAGCGATAAATGGCTTTCTTAATGGCACGTGTCGTGAGTTTCATCAGCGTTGCTTGAATATTTTCAGGCGTATCTTCAAGTTCATCGTATTCAACATCGCTACGCCAATCCGC
The DNA here is from genome assembly GCF_900109815.1 of Acinetobacter sp. DSM 11652. Taxonomy (NCBI): domain Bacteria; kingdom Pseudomonadati; phylum Pseudomonadota; class Gammaproteobacteria; order Moraxellales; family Moraxellaceae; genus Acinetobacter; species Acinetobacter sp. DSM 11652. Next base: position 11,233 of record NZ_FOBK01000018.1, on the reverse strand, counting down.
AATTTGTTCATCCAACCATTCCAAATTAAAGTCTTCACGACCAGTACTTTTTGGCGGTTCTTTCGAGAAAAAATCATGTGATTGCAAACGATCAAGCAAAGCACGAATAGGCGTACCATAAGCAGCCCAATTGCCATTTTCATCATAAGGCTGACCTGTGTAACGTTCACACCAAGCATCCATCAAAATATTGGCTGGTCCAGTATCGAAGCCATATGCGCCTTTAGGATCACCCGCAGGTAACATACTGACATTGGCAATTCCACCGAGATTTAAGATCACACGGTGTATCGTCGGATGCTGAAATAAGGCTTGATGGAATGCTGGCACTAGAGGTGCACCTTGACCACCAGCAGCCATATCACGGCGTCTAAAATCTGATACCACAGGAATTTGAGTGATTTCAGTAATAATATTGGGATCACCAATTTGCAGGGTAAATCCATGTTCGGGACGATGACGAATCGTTTGACCATGAGATCCAATAGCTTTTATTTGAGTTCTATCGAGATTATTTTCTTGTATAAGTTGATTGATTCCATGACCGATCATCTGTGCTAAAGCGACATCAGCTTTACCCATGCGGTCAATTTCATTATCGTCTGGCAAAGTAAGTGCCATCAGTTCATCACGTAAATCTGGATCAAAGGCTAATGTCAGCGTTGCATGGATCTGTAATGGATCAAAAGAAGCGGCTACAAAATCGACGCCGTCCATACTCGTGCCAGTCATTACACCAATGTAGATTGTGGTCATGATTATTCTTAAGCCTGCATTGTGCTGAAAAAGTGTTAGTATATCGCACAAATTGAACAACAGATGTATTTGGGTTTTGTGATGTCAAATTTCCTGCCTGCTGAAGAACAACTTGCCCTCATTCAACGAGGCACACATGAAATTATTTCAGAAGAAGATCTTCTGAAGAAATTAAAATTGAATCGTCCTTTGAAAATTAAGGCGGGTTTTGATCCTACAGCACCAGACTTACACTTAGGTCATACGGTATTAATTAACAAGCTTAAAGTGTTCCAAGACTTAGGTCATGAAGTATTCTTCTTGATTGGTGATTACACTGCGATGATTGGTGACCCAACAGGTAAAAGTGCAACTCGTCCACCATTGTCACGTGAGCAAGTCTTAGAAAACGCGAAAACCTATCAGGAACAAGTGTTCAAAATTCTTGATCCAAATAAAACTAAGGTGGTGTTTAACTCAGAATGGTTTGCTCAAAAAACTGCTGCTGATCTGATCCAATTGGCTTCACAGCAAACGGTTGCGCGTATGCTTGAACGTGATGACTTTACTAAACGCTATAACAACCAACAGCCGATTGCGATTCACGAGTTTTTGTATCCATTGGTGCAAGGCTATGACTCTATCGCGCTTGAGGCAGATGTTGAGTTAGGTGGTACAGATCAAACCTTTAACTTGCTGATGGGGCGTACTTTACAAGGTCGTTATAATCAAGAGCCACAAGTGTGTATCACTGTACCAATTCTTGAAGGTTTAGATGGCGTCAACAAAATGTCTAAATCTTTAGGTAACTACATTGGTGTATTTGATGCACCTGGTGCGATGTACCAAAAAGTACTTTCGATGCCAGACAGCTTAATTGAGCGATATTTCGAACTGCTGAGCTTCAAGTCAATGGAAGAGATCGAAGGCTTATTGAAAGAAATGGCTGAAGGTCGTAACCCTCAAGAAATTAAACGTATCTTAGCGCTCGAGTTAGTGGAGCGTTTCCATGGAAGCGAAGCTGCTGCGAATGCACATAAAGGTGCAGGGAATATCATCACAGAGGGTGAGCTTCCTGAAGGAACGCCAGAAGTGACGATTTCACGTGGTGAATTCGGTGGTGAAATGTTTATTGCTTCTATTGTTCGTGCAGCAGGTTTAACTAAAAATGCAGCGCAAGCCAAAGATGCTGTTTCACGTGGAGCCGTAAAAGTTGATTGGGAGGTGGTGGATGCATCATTCTCAATTAACGAAAACAAAACAGTGATTGTTCAAGCAGGTAAAAAGGCCATTGCTAAAGTAACTTTTACTGACTAAATCATTAAGTTTTGCATGATTAAAAAGCCATCCTAAGTGATGGCTTTTTTATGTCAAGAATGAAATGAAGATGAAAGATGGATTAATTTTTGGTTGTTCTGGTTGAAATCCATTAAAATGCGCCATCCAATACTTATTTGTTTGAATATCTATGATTCAGTTAGACCAACTTACCATTCGCCGCGGCGGTCGCATTTTATTTGAAAAAGCGTCTATGCAACTTCACCCTGGTTGGAAGATTGGTTTAACAGGTGTCAATGGTGCAGGAAAATCGACGTTGTTTTCAGCCTTACTTGGGGGCATGGAATCAGATGGTGGCTCATTGACACGACCATCGGTTTGGACAGTGGCGCATATGGCGCAAGAGATTAAAGCGCTGGATATGAAAGCGATTGATTTCGTTCTATCCGGTGATGAAGAGTATTGGAATATCCAACACAAACTTGAGTATCCTGACGGATTGTCTGATCAAGATTTGGCAAATCTATATGGTCGTTTTGATGAAATTAGTGGCTACTCAGCGCCGTCTAAAGCATCACAACTGATGGCTGGGCTAGGCTTCTTTGAACATCAGTCAGAACTTAGCGTAAAAAGTTTCTCTGGTGGATGGCGTATGCGTTTAAATCTTGCGCGTACTTTGATGAGTCGTTCAGATTTACTCTTACTTGATGAACCGACGAACCATTTAGATTTAGACGCTATTTTATGGTTAGAAGACTGGTTGAAAGCATATGAAGGCACATTGGTACTGATTTCGCATGACCGTGATTTCTTGGATGCCATTACCGACCATATTTTGCATATCGAAAACCAAGAACTAACGCTTTATACCGGTAACTATTCAACCTTTGAACGTACCCGAAGTGAACGTTTAGCTCAGCAACAACAAGCCTATGAGAAACAGCTTGAGCTACGTGCACATCTGCAAAAATATATCGATCGTTTTAAAGCTAAGGCAACCAAAGCGAAACAGGCACAAAGTCGTATTAAACAGCTTGAACGAATGCAAGAGCTTTCTGCTGCGCATGTCGATACGCCTTTTACCTTTAGCTTCCGTGAGCCGACCAAAATGAGTTCTCCATTGTTGCAACTGGATAGTGCTGATATTGGTTATGGTGACAAACTGATTGTGACCAATGTGAAACTACAAATCACGCCAACCAGTCGTATTGGTTTATTGGGGATGAATGGTGCAGGTAAGTCCACATTAATTAAATCTTTGGTGGGTGATTTACCTTTAATCCAAGGTCAACGAAAAGCATCTGAACTACTTAATATTGGTTATTTTGCTCAACATCAAATGGATGCATTAGATGGTAATGCGAGTCCAATGTTGCAGTTGTCTCGTATTGCAGATAAGAAGATTAGTGAAGCGACTTTACGCGCATTCCTAGGAAGTTTTGGCTTTTCTGGTGAGCGTATGGATACACCGTGTGAAAGCTTTTCTGGGGGAGAGCGTGCACGTTTAGCATTGGCTTTGATTGTCTGGCAGCGTCCAAATGTTTTAATTCTAGATGAACCGACCAACCATTTAGACTTGGATATGCGTCATGCATTGACTATGGCATTACAAGATTTTGAAGGGGCAGTGGTGCTGGTGTCACATGAACGCCAATTGATTGCAAGTGTCTGTGATGAATTACTCCTAGTGCATAACGGTAAATGTCGTGAGTTTGAAGGTGATCTTGTTGCTTATGCAGACTGGTTACGTCAAGCACGTGCAGAGCTGATGAAGCAAGGGCAGCAAGCACCTGAGCCAGTGAAATCTCAAGTGATCGATAAGCCTGTAGTTTCTAAAGTAGATAAAGAAGCTCAGCGTAAAGAAGCTGCGCGTCGCCGTGAAATGAGCCGCCCAATTCGTAAAAATATTGAAAAACTGGAAGCTGAGATTGCAAAGATTCAACCACGTCTAGGTCAGATTGAGGATGCTTTAGGAGATGCATCACTTTATGATTCGTCTCGGAAAGATGATCTTTTAAAATTGATGAATGAACAAACGGAACTAAAAGGAAAATTAGCACAAGCAGAAGAAAAAATGCTTGAGTTGATGATGGAACTTGAAGAGTTAGAAAGTTCGTTTGAAGACTAATTCAGAATTTTTATAAAAAAGAAGCTCAATGAAGATTGGGCTTTTTTTATAGATCTCTATTTTCAGACTATAACTTGATGTTATGTTTTATAATTATTTTAAATCATAATAGAAAATTAATAGGGGAACTAAATGAGTGATAAAAAATCTAAACAAGATTTAAATTTAGATGGAATTAACTCTTCATTTAATGATGGAGATGGGCTGAGAATAAATGATGCTGAAAACTTTCGCAGTATTAACATTTCTAATGGAGTTTTTTCAAACAATAAAGGAAATGGAATTACAATAGGCTCACCTCGTACCACTCCTTTAGAAACTATTTTAAATCAATTATCTCCAAAACTACCTGAAACGATTGAATCTCAAGAATTAAAATCAATAATTGAAGTACTTTTGAATTCAAAAAATACAGAAGAATTTCATCAAGAATTGGTGAAATCAGGCATAAAAGATAAATTTAAAGATCCAAATCTGTGGATCTCATTTAGTAGTCTATTGTTCTCAATAGTATCAACTTATATTCCTAGGTAGTTTTCTCTAGCATAAAAAAAACCGCGCTTTCGCGCGGTTTTTCTATTTAAGAGGACAAATTATTTTTTGTCATCTTTCACTTCAGTGAACTCAGCATCTACAACGCCGTCGTCCGCTTTTTGTTGTTGACCAGCAGCATCACCTTGGAATGCATTTGGATCAAAACCTTGCGCACCACCTTGAGCACCCTGCGCAGCTTCATAAGCACGTTGAGTGATCGGCATGATGATGTTTTGAAGTGCTTCAGTTTTCGCTTTGATCGCGTCAACATCGTTTTCTTTTGTTGCAGCTTCAAGTTCTGAAACAGCAGTTTCAACCGCAGTTTTTTCATCAGCAGTTACTTGTTCGCCAAGGTCTTTTACTGCTTTTTGAGCAGAAGAAACTAATGCATCAGCTTCGTTACGCGCTTTTGCTAATTCTTCAAACTTACGGTCTTCTTCCGCATTCGCTTCAGCATCTTTGATCATCGCTTCAATTTCAGCATCGCTCAAACCTGAGTTTGCTTTAATTTGAATTGATTGCTCTTTACCAGTGCTCTTGTCTTTCGCAGATACTTTCAAGATACCATCAGCGTTGATGTCGAACGATACTTCAATTTGCGGCACACCACGTGGAGCAGGTGGGATATCGCCCAATTGGAAGTTACCCAACAATTTGTTTTGTTGAGCCATTTTACGTTCACCTTGGTAAACCGAAATGTCTACTGCAGGCTGGTTATCAGCAGCTGTAGAGAACACTTGTGATTTTTTCGCAGGGATTGTTGTGTTTTTCTCGATGATTGGAGTTAACACGCCACCCATTGTTTCAATACCAAGTGTCAATGGTGTAACGTCAAGTAATAGAACGTCGTTTTTATCACCTGAAAGTACAGCACCTTGGATCGCAGCACCCATTGCTACAGCTTCGTCAGGGTTCACGTCTTTACGTGGCTCTTTACCGAAGAACTCTTGTACTTTTTGTTGTACAAGCGGCATACGAGACTGACCACCAACCAAGATCACGTCAGAGATATCAGAAGTTGATAAACCAGCATCTTTAAGTGCAATCTTACATGGCTCGATTGTACGAGCAACTAAGTCAGCAACAAGACCTTCTAATTTCGCACGTGTTACGTTGATCACTAAGTGTTTAGGACCAGTCGCATCAGCAGTGATATATGGAAGGTTAATTTCAGTTGCATTCGAAGAAGACAATTCAATCTTCGCTTTCTCAGCAGCTTCTTTCAAACGTTGTAACGCAAGTGGATCATTTTTCAGATTCACATTTTGTTCTTTCTTGAATTCTTCAACCAAGAAGTCGATTAACGCGTTATCAAAGTCTTCACCACCAAGGAATGTGTCACCATTTGTAGACAACACTTCGATTTGTTGGTCGCCATCAAGGTCAGCGATTTCAATGATTGATACGTCGAAAGTACCACCACCTAAGTCGTAAACCGCGATTTTACGATCGCCTTCTTTCTTATCCATACCGAACGCAAGCGCTGCAGCTGTTGGTTCGTTGATGATACGTTTAACATCTAAACCAGCAATTTTACCAGCATCTTTCGTTGCTTGACGTTGAGCATCGTTGAAGTATGCAGGAACAGTCACTACCGCTTCAGTAACTGTTTCACCTAAGTAATCTTCCGCAGTTTTCTTCATTTTCTTAAGAACTTCTGCAGAGATTTGTTGTGGTGCTAGTTTCTTGTCATTTACATCAACCCAAGCATCGCCATTGTCAGCTTTGATGATTTTGTAAGGTACAAGACCAATATCTTTTTGAACTGCTTGATCTTCGTAACGACGACCGATCAAACGTTTGATCGCAAATAATGTATTTTTCGGGTTTGTTACCGCTTGACGTTTAGCTGATTGACCAACAAGGATCTCACCATCTTTATACGCAATAATAGACGGAGTTGTACGAGCGCCTTCAGCGTTGTCGATTACTTTAACTTTATCGCCTTCAAGTACTGCAACACATGAGTTTGTAGTACCTAAGTCAATACCAATAATTTTAGCCATTGATGTGTTCCTCGAAAATTTTGTTGTGATCTTTCACTTGTTATCCGATATGAGAGCCATTCATTATTTTTCAAGTTAAAAACTTAAAAAATTTTTACAAACTCCCGTATTTCTTGACTTATTGGCCTACCATGACCATTGCAGGACGAAGTAAACGGCCAGAAAGGGTGTAACCTTTTTGAAGTACCGTACCAATCTCACCCGCTTTTGCATCTGGAGCAATACCTACTGCTTGATGCAAATCAGCATTAAAACCATTTTCAGTGTCAACTGCCACAACACCAAATTTTTCTAATGTTGCTAATAATGACTTCAGTGTGAGTTCTACACCTTCTGATAAAGGAGTTTTTTCATCACCTGCAGCAGCAATTGCACGTTCAAGGTTGTCAACTGAATCCAATAATTCTTTTGCAAATTTCTCTAAAGCAAATTTTTTCGCAGTATCCGCCTCACGCTCTAAACGTTCTTTGGTTTTTTCTGCTTCATACTTCGCATTTGCAGCAACTGCTTTTTCATATTTTAAGTTTTCAGTCAGCGTTGCGATTTGCGCTTGAAGGTCTTCTACAGAAACTTCAACTTCAGCTTGTTGATTTTCAACTTGCTGTTCAGTTTGTTCCGTTTGAACGTCCTGAGTTTGTTCGTTTTGCTCATTTGCCATGGAAGATCTCCGCTTAAATGGGTTTTTAAACATGTACAGTCCTTTGGCATCAGTGTTAACTGCGTTAATCTGAACTGCCATGCGTGTGTAATTCATCAATACAAAGGTAATGTGGGCGACTATAAATAATTCAAGCTTAAACGATGTTTATTTCTACTAAATTCATCTTTACAACAAGGAATGAAAATTTTCGATCCATTTAGAGGAATCTAAAGTCTAGAATAAGAAGAGGAGATGAACTGAAGAACGATTATAAAAATATGATTTTGTATATATTTTATATATAAAATATATAGATTCAGATAAAACAAGTCTTTCCTTTTAAAGAATCAAATCTGTATTATCTTTAACCAGATACTAACGCTGTAGTTTCTATTTATTTTGTTTTTGCTTTTTAATAGCTCATCCAACCTCCTTGGATGAGTTTTTTTTTGCTTATCGAGATCTGAATAACAATGTTAAGCAACCGATATAACGTGTAGCCACACTGTGATTCAGTCACATTCAAAAATGACTCATATCGCGCCACATATTCACAAAAAAATAAATTAAACAAATGGCTTAGGAGATATATTCAACTATAAAAGTTAAATTGCATTTTCTTTACACTTTTTTCATAAGTTCAACCTGAAGTCATCGAAATTTGAACCAAGAACTGACGCATGAAATAAAAAAGTCAGGAATGATAAGCCTTCAAAGTTAACTCTGACTTTGAATGTTTCAAGTAAGGAATTAAACAATGAAAAAATTAGGTCTCATTTCCCTGGCTTTTGCAGCTATTGGTTTTGCTACTGTAGGTTGTACTTCAAACCAATCTGCTGAAACTGCTCAAGCGACCACACAAACAGATGCTTCAATAGCGCAAGCGGCAACTACTGAAATGGATACCCAAAATGGTGTGGCTGTACAAGCTGACCCAAGTGTAGAGTCTGCTGAACCGGTTCAAGCTGTCCCAGCTGAAGGTGCAGAAGCCCCTCAAGTTGTTGAGTAAAATGCAATGAAATTTAATTCATTTAAACTGCTTATAATGGGTTAAATTTTATGAAAATGCAGAGAATAGAGAGTAAATAGGATGCCTTTACTGTCTATTTTTAGAATCACAGCACTTAAAAAAACCTAACATTCAAATGTGAATGTTAGGTTTGTGAGGTAACTTTAAATCAATTGTCTTGAGTCCAAGAAAGCTTAACGATCTCGGCGATCGTGTTGACGTTCCTGTTCTCGCTTCTTGCGGTCCTGTTCTAAGCGCTTACGTTGTTCTTCAATCGCTTTTTTACGATTATCTTGATTCCAACGATTACGTTCAGCTTGACGTTGTTTTAGAATTTCCTTTTGACGTTGTTCAATCTGTTTACGACGATCATGCTCAGCACGTTCTTTATTACGTCGATCTGCTAATTCACGTTGTTGGCGTTGACGTTCATATTCACGTTTGCGCTTTTCTTGTTCAAGGCGCTGTTGATGTAAACGTTGTGCGCGTTCTCTCTCCCAACGTTGACGGTCATAGTTGCGATCATAATCACGATCATAACGATGGTCATAATTACCATTATAATAAGGGCCATCGTCAGGGAAGGCCACACAACCGACTGCAAGAACTGCTGTGGCCAATGACATTATCATTACTTTTATTGCCATAGCTTTCACCTTTATATGTTGAATCAGGACAACCAAAAAATTCCTGATGTTGGATTAAATAGTCAATGACAAGACTGCTATAGTCAGATTAGCGTAAATGGGATTGAAGTTTGTATATTGATCAGTAGACTTAGTTAACAAAATAGTCATGAAATGGCTGATCGTGTAGAAAATATGAAGAATACGGATTTTTAAAAGGATCGGAATCGTGAATCAAAAAATACAACAATTACTTGAAAATGGTCAGGGTTCTGCAGGACGTGCATTAGATCGACTCCCAAAGATCGTTCAAGAATCTCTAGTGAAGTTACTTGGCTATCCCTATGACTATCCTCAACTCGATAGCTTTACAAAATGCTTGATGGCTGCACAGTTGAAACAAGGAAAATCAGGCTTTATTGGCGCTGATATTGATAAATCAAGAAAAGAATTTGAAAATCAAATCCAATCCATCACACATAAATCATCTCATGTTCAATATGTAGAAGATATTCGTCTTCCTTTACAAAGTGGTACTGTATTTGCCAGACATTATCATCCTGCTCCGAATAAAAAACTACCAATGATTGTATTTTATCATGGTGGTGGGTTTGTTGTCGGAAGTGTGAATACACATGATGAAGCGTGCCGAATCATTGCGAATTATGCAAAAGTACAAGTAATCAGTATTGATTATCCTTTAGCACCAGAAGTTTCTCCACAATCATTGATTCAATCATGTGAAGATGCATTGGCATGGGTATATCAAAATCGCCGTCACTTTAAAATCTTAAAAAACCGTATTGCTGTAGCAGGAGATAGTGCTGGCGGTAATATTAGTGCTGTCGTTGCTCAACGTGCATTAAATGCCAGTTATGCGCCTCAAGCTCAATTTTTAATATATCCTGCGGTAGATTTCAAAAGTCGTCATCCATCATTCTTTGCGTATAAAGATGGTTTAGTATTAACCAACAGCGATATTGACTATGTGACAGAATACTACGCGACAAGACATAAAGTTGCTTTGGATAATCCACTAATCTCCCCAACATACGGTAATCTAAAAAAATTGGCACCAGCCTATGTTGTTACAGCGGGACATGATGTATTGCATGATGAAGGCAAAATTTACGCCCACAAATTACGTCAAAATGGCACTAAAGTGTTGTATCAAGATTTTGAAGATCAAACACACGGATTTATTAATCTAACGCTAGTCTCAGGGCGTTCTAAAAAATTGTTGATTGAAATGAGTAAAGAGTTTAGAAGATTTTGGGATAAAAATAGTTAATAGATGCTTACTTTCAAATCCTGAGATTCAAACGAAACTCAGGATTTTTTCTTTATATACAGTAATCGAATAAAAATACTTTGATGCTTAACAAAAAATTGAATCTTTTCTGGCGATTGATTCGTGAATAATAGATAAGATAAAACATCAATAAGAGGATAGCGTATGTTAAAAAAAATGATGTTAGGTGCTTCTGTTGCGGCGATGAGTACTTTGTCTTTGGCAGCAAATACGCATATGCAAATCAAAACATCAGCAGGAGATATCGAAATCGAGTTGTTTAATGATAAAGCTCCGATTTCAGTAAAGAACTTTGAAACTTATGCGAAAGCTAATTTTTATAACGGCACAATCTTCCATCGGGTTATTCCAGAGTTCATGATCCAAGGTGGAGGATTAGATGTATCGATGAAAGAAAAAGCGAATCGACCTCCAATCAAGAACGAGTCTTATAATGGCTTAAAGAATAACCGTGGCACTTTAGCCATGGCACGTACAAACCAGCCTGATTCAGCAACAAGCCAATTTTTTATCAATATTGCGGATAATGATTTTCTAAATAAAGCGCCAATGAATCCTGGTTATGCTGTGTTTGGTCAGGTAACTAAAGGCATGGATGTTGTCGATAAAATTGCAAAAGTGCCTACTGGTAGATTTGGTATGCATCAAGATGTGCCAAAAAATCCTATTAAAATTTTAAGTGTGAATATAAAACCTTCAAAAGCGAAATAGTGATTAAAAAAAGAAGCAGAAATATTAAATTAATATTTTTGCTTCAATATTATAGGGTTAAGTGTAAATGTGATTATTAATGAATCATAATGGTGCATAAAAATAGAACACTCAATAAAACATGGGGTTAAAAGCACTTGCAATGATTTTGAAATGCTCTAGAATGCACCCCATACCGACGAGATACACGGAAACGAACGAAGCAGGTTGCTGAGTTGTTAAGTGTTTCGAGTCCAGCTTCTAGCATTGACGAG
>NZ_FOBK01000033.1:0-1647 GCF_900109815.1 Acinetobacter sp. DSM 11652 | reverse complement strand
AGGATTACATTACAACCGTTACAGATATTACGAACCATTTAGTGCACGGTATATAAGTAAAGATCCGATTGGTCTATTAGGTGGTTTAAATAACTTCGCTTTTGTAAGTGATCCGAATCAGTGGATCGATCCAATGGGGTTGCAACTCCAAAAAAGCGATCATGGTTTTAATCATTCAATAGGAGCAAATGATGCACTAAGAACTTATGAAAGAAATCAAAAAAATAGAAAAAATTCCAATAATGGAGTTTCTCCAAATTACGTAACCGCATTGATTGAGAAAGCTGCATCTGGTAAAGCAATGTGTGCTAGTGTTGCAGCTGGTGTAGGGGGGGGGGGATGTGCCAGCTATAAGGGTGATGGAGTCATAGAAAGTAATTTGGAAAGAAGTGTTGGATTGTATGGGGGAGCTGCAATAATGAAGGACAAGAAATATGTTTGGGGAGAAAGGCAAGATGGTAAATATTATGAAGGGTGTGGTGCCACTGGCAAAAAGCAGTATTGTAGTGGAATAAATGATGATCAAACTACATATGGTTATACACAAAAAGCCATTGCTGGTAAAGTAGCTGGAGTCAAGTTGTCAGAAGGCAAGCAAACGACAACAGATCTAAAATTACCACCTATACCTAGACCAGCTGAAGTTCCAAGTAAAATGGGTTATCATACTTTGGATTTAGTAAATCATGGTTTATTCTAACTCTAATGTAGAAGGTTAAGTATGAAAAAAATAAGTTGTGTTATAATTTTTTTAAGCCTTTTATTTATAACGGCATGTCATAATTCTTCTAAAATAACACAAGATAATCAGAAATATGAAGTGCTTATTAAAAAAGCAGAAGGTGGTGATACTGTTGCACAGTATAATTTAGGAGTTTTATATTTAAACGGAGATAATAATTTCAAGAGGAATATTAATGATGCTATATTTTGGTTAAATAAAGCTGCTGAAAATGGTGATTCTGATGCTCAATATAATTTAGGAGTAATTTATAGTAATAATGAATATGGACAATTACAAGATTTGGAAAAATCAAAAAATTGGTATGTTGTATCAGCTCAGTTAAATAATTCTAAAGCATTGAATAATCTTGCAAACTATTATAGGGATGGTATTCAAGTTCCTAAAGATTTAGAAGTGGCTGTAGAAATGTATAGATTATCAGCTAATCAGGGATATTCTGTAGCACAAGTTAATCTAGGAAGTATGTACTTAAATGGATATGGAATTGAAAAAAATATTCATAAGGCATTTGATTTGTTTAAATTAGCAGCTGAACAAGATGATCCTGATGGTCAATATTTAATAGGCAGTATGTATGCTGAGGGACTAGGTGTAAAAAAAGATATCGAATTAGCTAAATTCTGGATAAAGAAATCAGCAGATCAAGGTAATTTAGCTGCAAGACAGCGATTGAATAAGTTGGAGAATTAGGTTCTTTTTAGTCTATTCAGTAATATAGCTTTCAAAAAATAACTTTTATTTATAAAATTAGTAAATGAAAGTTTAGGTATATGATGTTTTAGAATTTTTTTTGAATCAATATATTCCACCAAAACCATGCAGAATATGTATTCGAATACAACAGTTATGGTTATCTCACACGAGAACAAGCCTTTGATGGTGAAGAAAAACACTATAGTTAC
>NZ_FOBK01000016.1:0-56777 GCF_900109815.1 Acinetobacter sp. DSM 11652 | reverse complement strand
CAATCTTGGCTCATCAATTACTGACAAAAAATTTGCTCAAATAAACTTCGAGAAATTTCTACCATCAATCAATGATAATATATATCGATCAATCAACCAGTAAAAATCCACACAAGTTGTTCTTCATAATCTCTTAATGATCTTCTTAATGCTTCGTCAGCATCAAGCTAGGTCGGCTATATTACCCTTTCTTTTCAGAAAGTCAACTAGAAATGTTAATTTATTTTCTAACTTATTCTCAAAACTTAGATCCAACCTATTCAGCTAAATCCTTGTTTTTCAACAAGTTTTAATCAACATCACCGCCGATGGATGTGCATTCTACAGCATTTCATATCCAATGCAACCTCTTTTTTAAATATTTTAGTATTTTTTTAAATTATGAGTATTGAGTGGGTATTTAATAATCAAATTCACATCATTCAGTATGATATTGATAAAAAATCGAACACTTTAACTTTATTAAAATTAGATTAGAATAGTCTCTATTATTTAACTGACTAGAACTATGTTACTAAATGGCTATATTTAAAATCAAAAAAGCCGTATTGATCTCCCTACTGCTTTTGATGTGCAGCTTTAGCCATGCCAATTCCAACCAGAACATTTATCAAATGACTCTATCTATTTTGAGCTATGCCAAAATTTCATCTCCACAACCAGATTTATGTCTAATTGATAACACTGTGGCATTAGCAGAGTTTAATCAAATAATTCTAAAGCAAAATTCAAAGATCAAAGCACAAAATATTCATGATTACGAATTAAACAAGACCAATTGTGATGTTATATTTTTTTCTAAATCTTCTCCAACAGTCGAACAAAAGCTCATCGGAGAATCACTAAAGAAATCAATTCTCTCATTTTCAACAAATAATGAAGATTGCGAGGTTGGAAGTGTTTTCTGTCTCTATAGCAATAAAGCAGGTATTACAAAATTTAAAGTCAATTTAGACAGTCTTGCAAAAACCAAAATCCACGTTGATCCTCGTGTATTACTTCTTGCACAGAACATGGAGTAATTCAGATGATTGATAAATTTTTTGGATTAACTTCACTCCAATCACTATTTAGAAGATCACAGTTTTTAATTTTTGCGATTACTTTTTTGATCTGCACTTTAATTTTTGCAACGATTTCAATTTTTACGGTGAAATCATACGCCAATCAAAACTTAACCTTAGTGAGTCGCACAATTGCGGAACGCATTCAACCTGCTCTTGTTTTCCAAGATAAATACACTTTAGACAATATTTTACACGAGTACACACAACAACACTCAATTCGCCTTATCCAAGTATTGGATAGCAATAAAGTTAAAATCACTGAAAGCAGCAAACTGATAGATCGCCATTCAGAACTTCAAACTTGGTTTGATGGATTATTTTTTTCTAAGCCGATTCAAATTGAAGTTACCCACAATGGACAATTGGTCGGTGAGCTTCATCTATTCGGCAGTTCTCAAGATATCATTTTATTCATTATCAAGATTTGCTTAGCCTTGATTTTAGGTATGCTTTTTATGATTTTCGCCTTATGGTGGTCGGTTAATGCAACCTATCGTCATATTATGAATTCTATATCACCAATTATTCATACAGCACAATTAGTGAGTCAACAAAAAGCATATAATCTCCGCTTTCCAAAAAATGATATTCAAGAATTTCATCATCTAAACTCAGTATTTAATCAACTATTAGAAGAAATTCAATCTTGGCACAATCAGTTACAGTCTGAAAATACTCAGCTTAATTATCAAGTACAACATGATGAATTAACACAATTACCAAACCGACATTACTTTTATAAAGTTTTGTGTAGCCTTTTCGATCAGCCTGATAAACGTGAAAATACTGTTTTGATTTTTATAGATAACAATAAATTTAAGTCTATTAACGATCAATATGGTCATTTAGTAGGGGATGAAGTGTTGAAAGAGATGGCTAAACGATTAAAACAAAACACTCGTCAAAATGATTTTGTCGCAAGATTAAGCGGTGATGAATTTGCAATTATCCTAAGTCCTGTCAGTCAGGTGGATCACTTAATTTCGATCGCCGAAAATCTTATAAAATGTTCTGATGAGCCCTTAAAATATAACGGACAATCAATTCATTTTAGTTTTAGTCTTGGTATTGCTTTGGCTAAAGAAGCTCATAACCCAGAGGACTTAATTTCTCAAGCAGACCAAGCGATGTACAAAGCGAAGAATCTAAAACATCATTGGCACATATTTCAACAATAGAGTTTTTACTGAGGATTAATACCTATGCTCAATCGTAGTTTCAAACTTTTTATCATGAGCATTCTTTGTATAGGATTAAGTGCATGCTTGGGTATGGGATCTTTAAGCTATAAACAAGTAAAAATGTTAAAACAACAAGGTTTCGTACTCACAGAGGAAGGTTGGAGTTTGGGACTACCCGAACGACTTCTTTTCGATTTCGATCAGGCTGAAATCTCTAAAAAAAATCGTGAACAGATTCAACATCTCGCAGCACAACTACAAAAGTACAATTTAAAGAAAGTCCGTATCGTCGGTCATACCGATCTTATTGGCAATCCAGATTATAATTTTAAACTTTCTGAAAGCCGTGCCCGAAGCGTAAGCACTATTTTTATTGAGGAGGGTTTTAACCCAGCTCATATCCAAACCATTGGTCGCGGTTCAACCCAACCTATTAATACTGCAAATACTGACGCTGCCCATGCAGAAAATAGACGCGTTGCTGTTATTATCGTGCCTTAAACACTCAACAAAAAAAGATCCTGATAGGATCTTTTTTTAACAGCAAAAATCAGACATAAAAAAACCGCTTAACGCGGTATCTTTTATCTGACCATTTATATTGAAATAAATGGTCGGAGCAGTAGGATTCGAACCTACGACCCCCTGGTCCCAAACCAGGTGCACTACCAGGCTGTGCTATACTCCGATTACATCGGTTTGTGTTGGGGTGAATGACGGGATTCGAACCCGCGACAACCGGAATCACAATCCGGGGCTCTACCAACTGAGCTACATCCACCATCACAAAATTTGGTTCTATAAAATCAAGCGACCAATGGCGCGCCTGACAGGATTCGAACCTGTGACCATCCGCTTAGAAGGCGGATGCTCTATCCAACTGAGCTACAGGCGCATTACCCATGATTGCGAGATCATTGGAAAACCTTTGCCTTGAAGAATTGGTCGGAGCAGTAGGATTCGAACCTACGACCCCCTGGTCCCAAACCAGGTGCACTACCAGGCTGTGCTATACTCCGATTCATCTCAGCTTTTGTACCGTTCAACTTATCGTTTGATGTATCGTTCGGTACGGTGTGCATTCTAGGCGTGACGCTGGATAACGTCAACACCTATCTTCAAAAAAAATCAAAAAAACACTTCAAATGTATATTTATCAAGCATTTTGACTAATATTAACGCTTTAATGACGCACTAAAGTTTAACATTCGATCTAATGGTAATTTAGCGCGCTCTGCTAAAGCGGGATCAACATGCACTTCCTGATCACCATGTCGTAAAACATGCAAAATGCCATCCAATTCATTCATTGCCATCCATGGACAGTGTGCACAAGAACGACAAGTCGCTCCCTCACCTGCCGTAGGAGCCTCAATCAAAGTTTTATTCGGCACCATTTGCTGCATCTTATAAAAAATACCGCGATCGGTCGCAACAATCATTGTTTCATGCGGTAGTTCTTTTGCAGCCTTAATCAATTGCGAAGTACTTCCTACTGCATCAGCAACATCAATAACTGATTCTGGTGATTCAGGATGGACTAAAACTGCAGCATCAGGATAGATGGCTTTCATCTGAGCGATGCCACGTGCTCTAAATTCTTCATGTACGATACAAGAACCATCCCAGAGCAACATATCCGCTCCAGTTTTCTTTTGAATGTAACGTCCTAAATGCTGATCAGGTGCCCAAATAATTTTTTCACCTAAACTATCTAAATGCTCAACAATTTCGACAGCACAACTTGATGTCACCACCCAATCTGCACGTGCTTTTACCGCAGCTGAGGTATTTGCATAAACCACAACAGTATGATCAGGATGAGCATCACAGAATTTGCTAAACTCATCTACAGGACAACCTAGATCGAGTGAACAAGTTGCCTCTAAAGTAGGCATTAAAATGGTTTTGTTAGGTGATAAAATTTTAGAAGTTTCACCCATAAACTTCACACCAGCCACAACGAGTGTTGTCGCATCATGATCACGTCCAAAACGTGCCATTTCAAGTGAATCTGAAACACAACCACCAGTAAGCTCCGCAAGCTCCTGTACGACTGGATCACAATAATAATGAGCAACCAATACCGCATTACGCTTTTCCAATTCAGCTTGGATCTCAGCAAATTTTTGCTGCTTTAACTCTGGTGTTAAATCTTGATTGTTAGATTCACCAATCAGGTCTAAATGAGCTTGAACAATTGCTTTCGCATCATTTGCAATTAAATTGGTTGCATCATTCATTATTTGCATCTCTATCCATAGCGCTTATCAATATAAGCAATTACACACCGATTGGATTTGACCAATCATTAAAATTTGATAAATAAAAAGCCTCAACAGGGAGGCTTTTTATTTAAGAACGATAATCTGCATTGATCTTGACATAATCATATGACAAATCACAGGTGTAAACCGTATCTTTGGCAGAACCACGACCCAAATCAACGCGAATTGTAATTTCTGATTGATTCATTACTTTAGCACCAGCCTCTTCTGTGTAATCTGCCGCTGCACCACCATCTTTACAGATCTGGACATCATCTAACCATACTTGGATTTTGTCGACATTTAAATCTGGGACACCAGCATAACCAATTGCAGCCAAGATACGTCCCCAGTTAGGGTCAGAAGCAAAGAACGCTGTTTTTACCAAAGGTGAATGTGCAATGCTGTAAGCGATGTCACAACACTCTTGAGTATTTGCACCACCTTCAACTGAAACAGTTATAAATTTGGTAGCACCTTCACCATCTCGAACGATCAACTGAGCCAAGCGCTTCATGACACGTGTAAGTACATCTAAAACAACAGAGTAACGAGCATCTTCTTCAGATGTAATTTCAGCACCACCTGCTTGACCAGTTGCTGCAAAAATACAAGAGTCATTAGTAGATGTATCACCATCAATCGTGATGCGATTAAATGATTGTTCAACCGTGGTTTTTAATAGTTTTTGAACCAATTCACGAGCAATAGGCGCGTCTGTCGCTACGAAGGACAACATTGTTGCCATATTAGGACGGATCATTCCTGCACCTTTTGAAATCCCCGTCATTGTATAAACAACCCCGTCAATTTCAAATTGTTCAGAAGCGCCCTTAGGCAAAGTATCCGTCGTCATAATACCTGAAGCTGCCTGAGGCCATACATCATCTTCAAGACTCTCAAATGCTGGTTTTAACCCAGCAATCAAACGCTCCATGGGTAATTGTTCACCAATTACGCCTGTTGAGAATGGCAAAACCTCGTTCTCATTTACACCAGCAATTTTGGCAAATTCAGCACAAGTGTCCTTTGCATTTTTCATACCTTTAGGACCAGTACCTGCATTCGCATTGCCTGTATTAATTACAAGGTAACGTGGATTTGTTTGAGACAAATGCAGTTTTGAAATATGTACTGGCGCTGCGCAAAAAGCATTTTGGGTAAATACACCTGCAACTTGAGTGCCTTGTGCGAACTCAAATACAACCAAGTCACGTCGATTTGGGTAACGTACATACGCTTCTGCTGAGCCAATTCTTACACCCTTTACCACATGCATTTGTGGCATTGATACGTCACCCACCGCCATTTTTGATTGTCCGAATTAAAAAAAATGATGGCTAAGCTTATTAGAAATTAGAAAAAAAATCGAGTGAATAAGGCATGAGGGTTGATTGAAATGAATGATTTGAAATAAATCTCGATCCCTAAAAACAATAAAGCCAGTCAAAGACTGGCTTTAGTACGAAATTCTAAAATTAATTAGATACAGTTTGTTCTAATAAAGCTTGTTTTGCTTTTTCTTGACTTGAACTTGAAAGAGCTGGATTTGATGCAACAATACGATTTGCTGTAGCTGGTGTTGCAGGTGCTATTGCAGCTGTTTGAAGAATAATTGGTCGACCAGCCGTATTACCAAGTGTATAACGAATACCAGTGCGTGGACTTATCACCGTTGTGGAGTCATTTTTAACTTCAGTTTGTGCTTGAGTAACACCCGCAGCTGCTTGAACTTTCGCTAGAGGTACAGTTTTTGTATCAGTATTGGCAAATGCAAAAGCTGGTAAAGCAAAAACTGCAAATAAAGCCGGTTTTAGTATTTTTTTCATTGTCGCTTCCATATATTCAATCATGCAAAATTAAATAGCATTAACTGAGAAAATTGGCAATGCTTATTCACATGAACTGACCAAGCACTATAATAAAATAAAAAAAGCAGAACCTAAGTTCTGCTTCATGAAATTTAGATTTTACCGTGACACTGCTTGTATTTTAAACCAGAACCACATGGACAAGGTGCATTACGGCTTTGAGGTGGCGTAATCTCAACTTCATTCTGATCCAATTCTTGAGTATTAACTGTTTGCTCACCTGTTAAACCATCAACTTCAGCATGAGAAAGTGAAAGTTGCATCGCTTCAGCTTGAGCTTGCTGCTGTGCTTCCATTTCTGCCAGCTCTTCAGGCGTTGGTAATCGCACCAATGAAAGATCTGTCACAACATCAGACTTAATGACAGCTAACATATTTACAAACAGATTAAATGCTTCTTTCTTATATTCCTGCTCAGGATTCTTTTGCGCATAACCGCGTAAATGAATACCTTGACGTAAATAATCCATCGCTGCTAAATGATCTTTCCAGTGGCGATCTAAAGAACTTAACATAAAGTTTCGTTCTAACACTGCTGCAGATTCAGCCCCCATTTGTTCACGACGCGCACGATAGCGTTGTAAAACCTCATCAGTAATACGACGTGCTAATGCTTCTTCATCTAATCGACGATCTTGATCCAACCATTGCTGCACAGGAAGATCAATATTAAAGTCTGAGCGTAATGCAGATTCAAGACCTGGGACATCCCACTGATCATGAATTGATTCAGGTGGGATATACGTTTCAATCACCCCTTTCATCACTTCTTCATGCATTGACTCGATGTATTCTTGCAATGTACTTTCTGCCAGAATTTCATCACGCTGTGAGTATATAATTTTACGTTGTTCATTATTTACATCATCATACTTCAACAGGTTCTTACGAATATCGAAGTTACGTGCTTCAACCTTACGTTGGGCGTTTTCAATCGAACGAGACACCATTTTATGTTCAATGGCTTCATTTTCTTGCAGACCCATTGCACGCATCATTGCGACGACACGATCACCTGCAAAGATACGCATCAAATCATCTTCTAACGATAAGAAGAAACGCGAAACACCTGGATCACCTTGACGACCTGAACGACCACGTAATTGGTTATCAATACGACGAGATTCATGACGTTCAGAACCAATAATGTGTAAACCACCAGAATTCAGCACCAGTTGGTTATTTTGTTCCCATTCTGCTTTTAAACGTGCTTCATCTTCAGGAGTTGGATTTTCAATTTTCGCCAGTTTCGCTTTCCAGTTACCACCGAGCAAGATATCCGTACCACGCCCTGCCATGTTGGTCGCAATAGTCACGGCACGTGGAGAGCCAGCTTGTGCAATAATATCCGCTTCACGCTCATGCTGTTTGGCATTCAGCACTTCGTGTGCGATACCCGCTTCTTTCAGTTTATCCGATAAGATTTCAGAAGCTTCAATTGTTGCCGTACCAATCAAAATCGGTGCAACACCAGCTTCATGAATTTTCTTAATTTCTTCAATAATCGCATTGTATTTACCATTACGATTCAAATAAATTAAGTCATTCAGATCTTTACGAATCATTGGACGATGGGTTGGAATCAACACCACATCTAAGCCATAAATTTCTTTCATTTCAGCAGCTTCAGTATCTGCTGTACCTGTCATACCTGAAAGTTTACGGTATAAACGGAAATAGTTTTGGAATGTGGTCGTTGCAAGCGTTTGGTTTTCAGGTTGAATCTCTAAACCTTCTTTTGCTTCTACCGCTTGATGCAAACCTTCAGACCAACGACGACCAGGCATCGTACGACCTGTATTTTCATCGACAATAATCACTTCACCGTCATGGACGATATAATGCACGTTACGATGATACAAGTAATGTGCACGAATAGAAGCTGTGACATGATGAACAAGATTTAAGTTGGCTGCAGAATATAGACTTTCACCCTCTGCCAATAAACCCATCGCAATAAGTTCACTTTCAATGGCTTCAAAACCAGCTTCTGTAATTTCGACTGAACGTTGTTTTTCATCGATCCAGAAGTGTCCACCATCTGCAACTTTTTCTTCTTTTTGAGCATGTAACTTTGGCGGAATCGCATTCATTGCCGCGTAAAGTTGTGAGGAATCTTCGCTTTGACCCGAAATAATAAGTGGAGTACGTGCTTCGTCAATTAAGATTGAGTCAACCTCATCGATAATCGCATAGGCAAGACCACGTTGTTTTTTCTCGGCTAATGAGAACACCATATTGTCACGAAGATAGTCGAAACCAAATTCGTTGTTTGTACCGTAGGTAATGTCTGCTCGATAAGCTTCTGCTTTTTCGACAGGATTCTGCATGGAGTAAATCACCCCAACAGATAATCCCAAAAATTCATAAAGTGGACGGTTTAACTCAGCATCACGTTGCGCCAGATAATCATTGACAGTAATAACGTGAACACCTTGTTCACTAATTGCATTTAAATATACAGCCAAAGTACCCATTAGGGTTTTACCTTCACCTGTACGCATTTCTGCAATTTTACCTTCATGTAGGGTAATACCACCAATCAACTGTACGTCATAATGACGCATACCCATAATACGCTTACCAGCTTCACGACATACCGCGAAAGCTTCTGGTAACAAGCGATCAAGACTTTCGCCGTTTTTATAACGTTGTTTGAATTCTTCTGTTTTTGCAGATAAGTCTGCATCACTTAACACAGATATCGTCGGCTCGAGCGCATTGATCTTCTCGACAATTTTACGCATACGCTTCAATTCGCGCTCGTTTTTAGTACCGAAGATTCCTCCGATCAGACTTGCCAACATATAGACTCTCTAAAACTTACTTATCAAAATGATTTTTCTCAAACGTTATTATGGTGCTAGAAATTTGAAGTACAAGGGTTTTAAACAAATGCAATCAAAAAATTTCTGGATTATTTTCCATGACGCATGAGCAACGGCGAGTTAATGTAGCAAATTTGATCAGAAATATATATCGTTCAAATTCAAATTTATGAACGTTTATTCGCCTCCAGAGAGTGAAACAAATCTGTTTTTTTCATAACCAAATAAAAAAACACTATTTTTAATTATAAATAGTTTCCGCCATATTAATTTCAGCACATTAAGGTTTTGATAAGAATAGAGGTATATATGGCATTACGTTTAGGTGACACCACTCCAGACTTTGAACAGCAATCAAGTGAAGGAGTAATTAATTTTTATGATTTTCTAGGAGATCATTGGGGAGTTTTATTTTCACACCCTGCCGACTACACTCCCGTATGTACGACGGAATTAGGTTTTACAGCAAAACTAAAAGACGAGTTTGAAAAACGTAATGTTAAAGCGATTGCTCTCTCTGTAGATGATGTTGAATCACATCATGGTTGGATTAAAGATATCAATGAAACTCAATCTACCACGGTAAATTTCCCAATCATTGCTGATCAGGATCGTAAAGTTTCGACTTTATATGATTTCATCCATCCCAATGCCAGCGAGACCCTAACCGTCCGATCTCTTGTGATCATTGATCCAAATAAAAAAGTACGCTTGATTATTACGTATCCAGCGTCAACTGGTCGCAATTTCCATGAAATTTTACGTGTTATAGATTCATTACAGTTAACAGATAACTATAAAGTGGCAACCCCTGCAAACTGGCAGCATGGTGAAGATGTTGTGATTGTTCCCTCCATTAAAGACGAAAATGAGATTCAACAACGCTTCCCTAAAGGATACAAAGCCGTGACACCTTATTTACGTCTAACACCTCAACCTGATCTTGATTAACTTTGACGAGCCATTAAGTTTCAGCGTTCAGCCTATCCTCAGATAGGCTTTTTTTGATTATGGCTTATATTCTTTAACATATTGATTTAAAAAAGGATTCAAATTATAGTTTGAATCCTTTTTTCTAAAACAAAGCAAGAAACTATTGACGCTTATCCAGTGGTACCCAATCAATCACCCATGCTGATTTCATATTTAAACTTGCATCACTGTTAATTTTCTTACGTAACGCATCTGCCGAATCACGATCTTTAGATGGACCAACCATAATTCGAATACCTTTCGACGTTGGACTCTTCGTTACCTTATATCCTTTGGCACGAAGCTTAGCCGCAAGCGCATCTGCATTCGCCTCATTCGCAGCCAATGCCACTTGAACCATCCATTGACGATCTCCATTTTCCAGCAGATCACGAGCTTTTTCTGCCTCAGCTTTTTTCTTCGCTTCTTCAGCAGCTTTGCGTTTTTTCTCTTCTGCAGCTTTTTTATCAGCTTCAGCTTTCTTCTTCGCCTCTTCTGCTTTACGTTTTTCCTCAGCAGCTTTTTGCTCTGCTGCTTTCTTTTCAGCTGCACGTTTTTCTGCTTCGGCTTTACGCTTTTGTTCTTCTGAGGATTTCGCCTGTTGTTCTTTTTGCTCAGCTAAACGCTTCTGTTCAGCTATGCGTTTTTCTTCAGCCAAACGCTTTTGCTTTTCAGCTTCATCCTCAACCAATTCAGGAGGAATATTGTCTGAACTTTGCTGAGCAGCGTTTCGACGAGCATTCATTGCAGCATATTCTTCAGCAGCGCGACGTGCGGCTTCAGCTTCGGCCTCTTGTTGCATTCTTAAATATTCAGCAGCACGAGCCTCTTGCTCTGCCACAGCTTTCTCACGAGCACGTCGTTGCTCTTCAAGTAAACGCTTTTCAGTTTCCACATCAACTGTGAGAGGTTGAAGTTGTACTGCTTCAAGTTCATTCTTTTTTTGTTGAACAGCTTCAACCGGTTGTTCAACATTATTTTGGTGGATCTCTTCTTTGCCTTTTAGAAGTAATGCTGCCAATAAAACACCACCACCCAATAAAACAACACCACCCATCCAGCGTTGTTTGTTATTCATTGACATTCTCTAAATACTCCCAGACCGCCTCTAAGGTATGAAACGAACCACACACCAAAATCAGCTGATTATTTTTTGTTTCTTCAAGTGCTGATTTAAATGCGACCTGTACATTTGAATACTGTTGTACTGTCTCACCTTGAAGCGCTGACTCTAATTGTTGTAATGGTGCTGCACGAGGCACATCCATCGGCGCAATTTTCCACATAAATACCGTGTTTTTCAATAAATTAACGACTGAATCTATATCTTTATCCGCTAACATCGAAAACACAGCGATAACTTCTGTGTACTGTTTATTGTATTCTAAATAATTTCGCAATTGCTTTAACAAAAATTCTACACCATGCGGATTATGTCCCGCATCGAAAATCACTGTTTTTCCTGCGATTTCCCTTATTTCAAATCGACCTGGTAAATGTGCTTGAATAATGCCCTGCTCTAGTGCAGTTTGAGAAATTTTCAATCCACTGACCAATAATGCAGCCACGGCAGTAGAAACATTATCTAGGGCCAACTGACCACATGGTAATTTTAAGGTCAGTGCTGAACTTGAAAATGTCCAAGTTTTACCATCACCATTTGCTTGATAAAAATAATCCTGATTTAGACATGACAGCGTCGCATTACATGCAATGACTTTATCCTGAATTGATGTTGGAAGTATTTGTTGCCCACCAAAAATGACTGGAATATCTGGACGAATAATACCCGCTTTCTCAAAAGCAATTTTTTCAATGGTGTCACCCAGCCAATCTGTGTGATCCAATCCAATATTGGTAATGACCGCAACATTTGGATTAACGACATTCACAACATCCAAACGTCCCCCAAGTCCAACTTCCAATACCCAAACATCACATTTCTGTTGTTTGAAGATGACAAAAGCTGCAAGGGTTGTTGCTTCAAAAAAAGATAAACTTAAATCACATTCACGTCGTGCTTGATCAACTTGAACAAATGCTTCGATCAGAAGCTCATCTGAAACTTCCTGACCTGCGAGTTTTACACGCTCATTGAAACGATAGATATGCGGAGATTGATACAAACCGACTTGATATCCTTGAGCATTCAGAATAGAAGCTAAGGTTGTGGTTGTTGAACCCTTACCATTCGTACCAGCGACAGTAATGACTTTCGCTTGTGGGTGTGTAACGCCCAATTTTTCAGCCACAGGAATGACGCGTTCAAGCCCTAAATCAATTCCTGTAACGTGAACATGGCTCCAATAATCGAGCCATGTTTGTAAATTATCTGTACTGAGTGGAGCAGTGAGGTTCAAGGCAAATTCATCAATTTCGCTACGATACGATAAACTGTATCACGTAATGCGTGACGATGAACAATTTGATCGACTACACCATGATCAAGCAAGAATTCAGCACGTTGAAACGGTTCTTCTAACTTTTCGCGTACAGTCTGTTCAATGACACGTTTACCAGCGAAACCAATCATTGCTTTAGGCTCAGCGATATGCACATCACCCAACATGGCTAAAGATGCGGTCACACCACCATATACTGGATGAGTTAATACAACAATGTACGGAATACGAGCATCTTTCATTTTTTGAATCGCAGCTGATGTACGTGCCATTTGCATTAAAGATAACATTCCTTCTTGCATACGAGCACCACCAGAGGCAGCAAAACAAATCATTGGCTGTTTGGTTTCAATCGCACGCTCTGCTGCTTGTACAAATCGATCACCAACTACAGTACCCATCGAACCGCCCATGAAATCAAATTCAAATGCACAAGCGATTAAAGATAAACCTTTGATTTGTCCTTCCATCACCACGAGTGCTTCAGTTTCGCCAGTTTTCTCTTGTGCTTCTTTCATACGCACAGGATAAGCTTTGCTATCCACAAACTTGAGTGGGTCTTTTGCAACAAACTCTTGACCTAATTCTTTTGCGGTTTGATCAAAGAACCAATTTAAGCGGTCACGTGCTTTCATTTTTAAATGCTCATCACATTGAGGACAAACATAAGCATTGAAAGACATCGCCGTACGAGTCACCAGAGCATGACATTCTGGACATTCAATCGTAGGCTCAGTAAACGTCGCTTTTAACGATTGCTGTTGATCAGGGATTTGAATACCTGGTACTGAACGATCTGTCCAAGGTGTTGCAGGTGCTAAAGTTTTCCCTGATTTAACTTCTTGATTCATACTAACTCATCGAGCGCTGCTCGAAGCTCCTTGACTTTATTGACCGCCTGTTCAACTGCTTGATCAGGAGTTGTCTGTGCAAATGGTTTAACAAAAGCACTACCAACAATGACCGCATCCGCTGCGCTTCCGATTGCTTTTGCAGAGGCTGCATCACTAATACCAAAACCTACACCAACAGGTACATCCGTCATCGACTTAATTTTTTCGATGCGTTGAGCAGCTTCATTCACATCTAAAGTCGCTGCACCTGTTACACCCTTCAAAGACACGTAATAAATAAAACCACTCGCTTGATTAGCGACATGTTGAATACGTTGATCTGTAGATGTTGGCGCCAACAAGAAGATCTGATCCATATCAAACTTTTTCAAGACAACATCGAGCGCTTGTGCTTCTTCAGGTGGTAAGTCCACCAACAGAATACCGTCCACACCACAGTCATGAGCAGTTGATACAAATTTTTCATATCCAATGACTTCTACAGGATTCAAATAACCCATCAACACCACTGGTGTATCTGTGTCCTTTTCACGGAATTGCTTGACCATTTCCAATGCATCCAATGTATTTGTACCGGCTGCCAATGCACGCTCAGCCGCAAGTGCAATCACTGGACCATCGGCCATTGGATCTGAAAATGGTAAGCCAAGTTCAATTACATCCACACCTGCTTCCACCATTTGATGTAACAAAGGAACCGTTACGTGTGGATGAGGGTCACCTGCCATGACATAAGAAACTAGAGCCTTACGCTGTTGAGATTTAAGCTGTGCAAATCGTGTGGCTAAACGTGACATAGGGATGTACTTTCCTTGAATTGTATAGAATTGAGGAGTTGGTTTTGTAAAATACAAGACGGCCCATTGTAACGCTATTTTTTACTCATTGAACAGAGTGTGATGAAAAGCACCAAACACTCTTTTCAGTTAAGTATTCCAAGTGCATATTTATCAATGTTTTGATTTTTTTAACAATGATCAAAAAGCTCGATTTTTTCTGTTTTTTCTAAATCATGAATATTTATATGAACTTATGTTTATTGATTAAAAATGTTTAAAAACAAATAGCTTAGCACTTACATTTTAACTTTTCTGAATTAGCCAAAGCTGTTCTATACTATACATGCTTACTCTTTTATTTCTTATGTTATGACCACAATCTCCCCAGGCAAAGCTTCTCCGCGAGCGCTTGCCCTTCTACCGCTTATTGTGTTTTTAGCCATTTTTTTGGGCAGCGGTATTTATCACACTCTGATTGGCACTGAGTTTGCCTTCTACCAAATTAAAGCACCCATTGCTGCTATCCCTGCCCTCATTCTTGCGGTATTACTTTATCGTGGCAAATTAAACACAGGTATAGATGAGTTTCTCCGTGGGGCAAGCCATCCTAATCTTATTTTAATGTTTATGGTCTTTATGCTGGCAGGTGCTTTTGCCAGTATTAGTAGCGCCATTGGTAGTGTGGATGCAACAGTACAATTAGGTTTATCTCTCATTCCTTCGGATTTTGTCCTGCCAATGCTCTTTGTTATTTCAGCATTTATTGCTACCGCGATGGGAACCTCGATGGGTACTATCGCTGCTTGTGCGCCGATCGCATTTGGCTTCACTCAAGTCACCGATATAAATCCTGTTGTTGCGATTGGTGCTGTGGTTGGAGGAGCCATGTTTGGTGATAACTTGTCTATGATTTCAGATACCACTATCGCTGCAACTCGTAGCCAACGTGTAGAACTAAAGGATAAATTTAAAGTCAATGTATGGATTGCAGTACCAGCAGCGCTTTTCACGATTTTGATTTATTTTGTGATGAGTCGTGATACGCAACAAATTTCTTTCAATGACTATAATTTTTGGCTGATTTTGCCTTATTTAGCCGTATTTGCTTTGGCTTTTAGCCGATTACATGTGTTGGCTGTACTTATGCTGGGCATTGTTATGTCTGGACTCGTCGGTCTGATTCAAGCCCCTGACTTTAACCTACTTAAATTAAATAATGCGATTTACGATGGCTTTTTGGGCATGTTTGAAGTCGCATTGCTTTCAATGTTACTCGGTGGTATTTCTGCCCTTATGCGAAAAGAAGGTGGCTTAGAGTGGCTAATACAACGCATTTATCAACTTACGCGTTTATTCAAAGTGGGGACGCAAAGAGCTGGTGAAATCGGAATTTGCCTTCTGGTGATCTTGTCTAATTTCTTTGTGGCGAATAATACGGTTGCCATTATTCTATCTGGCGATATGGCACGTGAAATTGCTAAAGAATATGGTGTTGACCCAAAACGCTCGGCTGCTTTGTTGGATATTTTTTCTTGTGTTGTTCAAGGCTTAATTCCGTTTGGCGCACAATTATTATTGGCGTGTTCAATTGCAAAATTATCGCCAATGGAAATGATCCAAAACGTTTATTACTGCTGGATCTTAGCGGTGATTGCTATACTCTCCATTGCTTTTAGATATCCCAAAATACAGATGAATCAATTTTAGACTGGCATAAAAATGAAGTCTTTAAAGGTAAGCTACATGCTTACCTTTTTTATTTCCATAATCTAACTTAGATTATGGTGTTGAGTTGGTCGTTGTTTAAGTTGTTTTTTAAACTGCAACAGCGTTATTCCATTATACATTTTAAATGCTCTAGCAAGCGCAGACTGATCTGAGTAACCGAGTTGCACTGCGATATCAGTTAACTCTAGCCCCTGATTTAATAGGCGCTCACATTGTGACATCCGCTCTTGCTCAAGTATGCGTTTAAATGATGTTCCGCGATCTTTTAATTGTCGTTGCAAAGTCCTCACCGACAAACATAATTCTGTCGCAATATCTTCAATCTTTGGCGCTTCGTGACGAATACGCAAATACTCAGCAATAATTAAGTGGAGTTGCCGATCAAGACTCGATTGCACGGGTTTTGATGCAATCGCCTCTTCCGCTTGTTGAACCAACAATTGCATAAGTGAAGGATCTGCTTGTTGGGGTTTTAGCTGCAACCCCTGCGTGCGAATTTGAAACTGATATTCAACATGGCTGAACTCTACCTGACAACCATAGAACTTTTGATATTCATACAATGGTGCGATAGCTTCATGCGCCATGATCACTTTATACAGTGGAAAGGTATCATGCACTAATATTTGCTTTGCCAATGAAACCATCATGGCATTCGTCAGCTCATTGATAAAATTATAGTCATCACAAATAAACGGCCAGCTTAAAATCAGTATTTCACCGTTCTGGTGAATCTGCATGGGTGTAATCTCTTCACCATCAATCACCAAGCGGCTAAATCTTAAAATATAGTTCAGTGCTTCCGCCACCGTCTCACTTCGTGTCGCCATATATCCAAGCACACCAAAATGCTCAGGTTTCACATATTGAGCCATTTCAAAAATATAATTGGCGCGATTCAAATAAACCTGCGTGAGAGAGTTAAGTTTTAAGAAAAAAGAATAAGATGATTGCATGGCAATCGGTGCTACCAAAATCTTATTCAGCGTATCAACATCCTGATTTAATGCAGTCTTTATCTCTTTATCGAGCTGTTTCACTTGAATAAATGTTTGCCATAAATGGAAATATCCATTGGGTATTTGAATATCTTTCACGATGCACTATTCCTTTAGGCAAAATTGACTTTATTCATTTTCATTTGTCGTAAAATGTATAAAAAATGGCAAGTACTGTCAAAACAATCAGACCAATGCCATACATACTTAAACGATCTAAAGCGGATGAATGAAAATAAGATGAACGCATTGGTAAAATATCAAGTTGATCCTGTCGTACGCACGAATCTCAATTTCAAGCTCTCAGAAATTCCTCGTTTTTGGTTTGGTGGAGATCCATTCAAAACCCGTATGTTTGATGCATTGAGTCTAACTTTCCCAGACGGAGAGCGCTACTTCATTGAATCAGTTCGATTATTTAGAGATAAAATCAAAGACCCTGAATTACAAAAACGCGTCGCAGATTTTATTCGACAAGAAGCACAGCATGGAATTGCGCATGACAAGATGAATCAGGTCATGAAAGATCAAGGTATGCCTGTCGATCAATTTATTAAGGTTCTTAACAAAATTTTTAAATTCGAACTGACACGTCGTTCACCTCAATATAATATTGCCATGACTGCTGCAGCCGAACACTTAACTGCATTAATGGCTGATACTTTTTATAGTCAAAAAGCAACCCTTGAAGATGCTCACCCCTATGTGCGCGCGCTTTTAGCATGGCATGCTATCGAAGAGATGGAGCATCGTGATGTGGCTTTTGATGTCATGAAACAAGTCGGTGATGTTCCAGAACTTACTCGACAATTTGCTTTGGCATTTACAACTTTCATGATGCTTGGATTTACAACTTATCGTGCCAATATCATGTTGAAGTATGACGGATTTAGTCGTTTAGACCGTTTCAAAATGACCGTCAAAGGACTTCCATGGTTTATCGGTCGAAATGGCATGTTAACGAGAATGAAAGGTCCATACCTAGATTGGTTTAAAAAAGACTTCCATCCAAGCCAACATCCTGTGATTGCCCAATATGATGTATGGGTAAAAACATTAGCCGAGACCAATGATCCAATTCAAGCTGGTGAAGCATTCTGGCAAGCAGCTCGATAGTATTTCTATTACTGGCTAAATCATTTTTATTCGGATGATTTAGCCGACATTACTTACAGTTTTAATCTCCTTCTCTCTTCTTTTGTCCTGTAGAGATAATGACCTTAATGTGATTTTTTTACATACTTGTTCTTTCTGCATAAGTGATAAAAATAAAATGAATGCAATTACCACATACCATCCAGTGATTCGTAAGCACCTTGATTTCCGACTCAACGAAGTACCACGATTTTGGTTTAACAACGATCCTTTTAAAACACGTGTATTTGATGCTTTGAGTTTGACATTTCCAGATGGAGAACGATATTTCATACAGTGTGTCCGACTATTTCAACCGCATATTAAAGATCCTGTCTTAGCCAAACGTGTGAAAGACTTTATTCAACAAGAAGCGCAACACGGTATTGCCCATGACAAAATGAATAAAATTTTAATTGAGCAAGGTATGCCAATTGAAAAATATATTCATCAAGTCAATCAACGTTTCAAACATGCGTTAAAAAGGTATCCTGATCGTTTTAATATTGCGATTACCGCTTCATGCGAACACTTAACCGCTTTAATGGCAACGACCTTTTTCAGTCATAAAAGTACGATGGCCCATGCACATCCTTTTGTCCGTGGTTTATTTGCTTGGCATAGTATTGAAGAAATGGAACATCGCGATGTAGCGTATGATGTCATGACCGAGGTAGCGCAGACTTCAAACCTTACACGTTATACCGCCTTGGTTTTAGTTACGCTTATGATGTTTGGATTTACCATGCAAAGAACACATGGACTTCTCAAACAAGATGGCTTTACTCGAATTGAAAGGTTAAAAATGTTTGCTCAAGGCTTGAAATGGTTGCTTGGAAAAGATGGCATTTTAACGGCAAAAAAACGAGAATATTTAGACTGGTTTAAACCTGATTTCCACCCAAACCAACACCCTATTATTCATCAATACCAAGTTTGGGTTGATACGCTCGCTGAAACTCAAGATCCAATTCAAGCAGGTGAAGCTTTTTGGCAAGCTGCGATATAAAAAAGAATTTAAAAAAGTCCGATCAATCGGACTTTTTTGTTGTTATGACGCCATTACCATTTAGCGTAATGTTGCTCTAATAGTCCATACTCTTGATTAAGCTCAATATGCTGACCATCATCTGAAATAATAAAACCCGTAATTTTAGATTGCCACTGACTGAACTGGCTGCCTACCATTCTAAGATTAAGATTTTCATAACGGCGCCAGCCTGTTTCAATGGTCAATTGTAATTTGTCATCCATAGATCGTATGGTCCACATCTGATCATTTTGCATTTCAAAAAGAACATCCGTCAACGCATAAAGGCGCCCATTAATCCACAAACAGTTTTCATTGCCAAAGCTTTCATTCACGCCAGAGGCAAGATTCAAACCCACACGGTTTCCTTGCGCATCCCAAAAATTAGAAGATAGCCAAAACCAAGCCGTTTCAGGTCTTAAAAAACCGCAAGTATCATCAAGCGAAGCAAAAGTTCGTGAGTTAAATTCAATTTTTTCTTTTTGTTTATTAATGAAATACCCTTCAACGGCCAATGTAGTTAGTTTCTGAGTATAGGTCCAACCATTAATACCAGTAGGACTGCACATCGACAAAGGATCTGTTCCAGCACAAAAGATTCGTGCAGACAGTTTTTCTTCACCATGTTTGATCACTTTGATATAACGAACACCATTGGCATGTTGGATATCGAGTTGGATTTTTCCATGTTGAAAATGGCTATGATTAAATAGTGGCTGTTCATCTAGAACCGTACTGTGTGCCAATACATTAATCGCATTCCACTCGACGACTTGTCCGGTGTTATGGTCATAGATATAGATGAAACCATGTCCCGCCCAAGCGATATCGACGATAGCCATCCCAATGCTGTATTGCTCATGTTGGATACTACAAAACTTAAATTTCTTATATTTAAGTTTTTTTCTCCACCCTTTGAGCACTTTGCCATATGGCGTTTTATAAATATATTTTGAAACAGAAATTGCGCTTGGCAATTCTGTAAAACGCCCATAGCGCGGTTGACCATTTACTTGAATTAAATCCATTGGGACTCAGCCTAATTTCATTCCATGACAATTATAGACTTTAGTCTAAAGTATTTCATTTACTGTGTGACAGCATAGATTAAAGAACCGATACAGACCGCCTCTTTTTTCTTATATATTCAATACTTTGACTACCAGTTCCCTTCACCCAGTGTTTGGCCGATATAATGATATTGTGCCTTGGATCTTGAAAATTTAATTGGACAAGCCAACTGTTTTTCTACCTCATTTGCATCTTTCCTTAGAGGTACATCTACTGTCCAAGCACGTTGTTGAGCCAAATCTGACGTCAGAGCTTCGTCTAGATTTAACACAGGTTCTACACATACGTCTAATTCAGAAAATGTTTTACGCCATACATCAAAACTTTTTTCCTTGATTTTATCAGCGATGGCAGTCTTGACTGCTTTTCGATCTTCAACATCAAATGAAGTTCCTTTTTCCAATAAGATAGGCAGTTCTAATACAGTTGCCAGACCTGTCATAAATTGAGGTTCTAGACTCCCAATTGAGAGATAGCGCCCGTCTTGCGTTTGATAATAGTCATAAAATGTTCCCCCGTTCAGATGTTCATTTTCAGGGTACTGATTCTGCCCACCTGCAAGTACAGCTGCCGCGGCCATATTGTTTAAGGTCACCGCACAATCCGTCATGGAGATATCAATATATTGACCTAAACCGCTTCGTTGCCTTTCAATCACGGCTGTTAAAATGCCGATCACTGCGTGTAAAGAACCGCCTGCGACATCAGCTATTTGAATCCCCATTGGTGGTGGTCCACTTTCCTGCCGACCTGAATGCCCAGCAATCCCTGAGAGCGATACATAATTAATGTCATGTCCCGCTTTATCTTTATAAGGACCTGTTTGCCCATATCCTGTTATTGAACAATAAATCAAACGTGGGTTTATTTCAGATAAAGTTTGATAGTCGAGTCCTAAACGTCGCATCACTTCAGGACGGAACTGCTCAATGACGATATCGTATTCTGAAATTTTTGATTTAATGAGTTCAATACTCTGACTATCTTTTAAATCTAGAGCAATCGACTGCTTGTTGCGATTCAAATAACTGTGCGCCGTGGCTTGACCATTTGCATAAGGTGGCAACATTCTGACCAGGTCTGGTCGATTTGGTGACTCTATATGGACCACCTCTGCCCCTAGATCTGCTAAGTACAAGGTCGCAAAGGGTCCGGGTAATAATGTGGAAAAATCTAAAACTTTCAATCCCTTTAATGCAGCTGTCATTGTTATTTTCACCAAGAATATGTTGATTTTTCACCCATAATAGAAATATAAAACAAGATTAACAATGTCATGTTCAGCCATTTACCTTGATCATTTCGGCAATTTATGATGTAAAAGAGCAATTACTCTAGTGATAATTGCCAATTAAATTATTTTTTGTGTCATTTAGGTCAAGTAGCAGTGAACATCAAAGAGACTGAAGGATTTAACATGAGTCGCGATACGATAAGTATCCATTTTGTGAATGCAGCCCTGACTGGGGTAAAACGTCTAGGGATGGATGTTGACACTTTACTTTCACATGTCGGCATTGAAGCTGAACTACTCCGCCAACCTAAAGCACGTATTTCTCCTGAGCAGTACACACGCTTTGTTAAAATGCTGTGGATGGTCACCCAAGATGAACACGTTGGTTTTGATATCCAGCCACGTCGCTTAGGGACCTTTGCGATCATGTGTCAATTGATCATACATGCCAAAACTTTAGGTGATGCGCTTGAGTTATCATCGCAGTTCTACAAGTTATTTGGTGATGAGTGGTCTGTGACTTTAGAGCGCGATAAGCATGAAGCACGCTTAGTTCCACTCATTCCAAAAACAATGGATCCTGACCATTTCATTACTGAAAGTATGCTCATGATCTGGCATGGTTTGGCATCGTGGCTCATTGAGCGTCGTATCCCGTTAGAGCGTGTACATTTTTCATATCCACGCCCACAACATGCAGATGAATATGATGCGTTATTTTTTGCGCCAGTAATCCAATTTGATTCAGCTCGTACTGAAATCACATTTGCTGCAGACTACTTAGATCTTCCAATTCGCCAAGATGAAAACACCTTGGAAGAGTTTCTAAAAGGTGCTCCAGCGAAACTGTTGGTGAAATTCAAAAATACCAATTCACTCACATCACGTATTCGTGAAGTATTGAAGAGCCAAATTGGTGAAGAAATGCCAACATTAAATGATGTTGCAGCCATGCTTTATTTATCACCACAGACGCTTCGCCGTCGCTTAGCTGCTGAAGGTAAGAGCTATCAAGGTGTGAAAGATGCTTTGCGTCGAGACGCCGCAATTCACTTACTTTTAAACCCATCTTTAACTTTAGAAGATGTGGCACAACAAGTCGGCTTTAGTGAAACCAGTACCTTCCACCGAGCATTTAAGAAGTGGACAGGGGTAACACCAGGACTGTATCGTCAATTACATGGTTATCATTAATTTATTCAAACATAAAAAAAGTCTGACATTGTTCAGGCTTTCTTTACATATGGATTTAAGTGCTTATTTATTTTGCAAAAATATTCAAGTTGAAATTAAACTATTCGGAATATTTAAAGGAATAATAAGATGACACTTACTACAATCCTGAAATCAATTTTGATTGGAATAGCAATTTATTTTTACAGTGTAAAATCGCACAGCTCTCGACCTCAAGCTGATATACAGTACACTTATAATATTGTCGGAGAAAATGCATATCAAAAAAATTTACTTAAAATAGCTGGTCAAAAAAAGCTGTATCTAAATTTCATGAATGTACTGCTCATGTTCTGTCAGAACCATTTAACCAATACGATCCAAATGCAATCAAAGTTGAAATCAACGGATTAACAGTTGGCTATTTAAGTAAATTAGAAGCAGAAAAGCTGAAAGGACAGATTATCAATAAAAAAGTACCCGCTGTAATTAACGGTGGTTGGTATGTTAATAAAGATGATGAAGGCTCTTATGGTGTAAAGCTTGCCATATCATACGCCAAAGATTTGATATAGAAAAATTATAATCTAAGCATTCGCTTTATGAATTTTTAACATTCATTAAAAAACTTCTCATTTCGCAATCTAAAACACTTAATTTTTCAGTGACCAAAAATATCAAACGACTCATCCGTTCTCGTCATTGCACAATCACATAGATCATCTACACTCAAAACACCATAACAATTTCAACCTATAAAAAAGGAACTATTATGAGCGAGGCTTATATCATTGATGCCATTCGCACACCACGCGGAAAAGGAAAAAAAGATGGTTCTTTACATGAAGTAAAACCAATCACATTACTCACAACGCTGTTAAATGAACTTCAAACTCGCCATCAACTCGATACTTCTAAAGTCGATGACATCGTACTGGGTTGTGTAACTCCAATTGGTGATCAAGGCGGTGATATCGCTAAAACTGCTGCAATTGCTGCAGGCTGGAATGATGATGTAGCAGGCGTTCAAATCAACCGTTTTTGTGCTTCAGGACTAGAAGCTGTCAATCTTGCTGCACAGAAAGTTCGTTCAGGCTGGGAAGATGTTGTCGTTGCAGGTGGTGTAGAGTCAATGTCGCGTATTCCAATGGGCTCCGATGGTGGACCATGGGCACTCGATCCAGAAACAAACCTGAAATCTACGTTTGTTCCACAAGGGATTGGTGCTGATTTAATCGCAACTTTAGATGGCTACTCTCGTGCTGATGTAGATGCTTTTGCTGCAGATTCACAAAAAAAAGCAGCAGCGGCTCAAGCGAATGGTTACTTCAATAAATCAGTTGTACCAGTAAAAGATAAAGCTGGCGTTGTCGTTTTAGATAAAGACGAGTTCATCAAACCAACAACTACCGTTGAAGGCTTAGCCAAATTAAATCCAAGCTTTGAAATGATGGGCGGTATGGGATTTGATGCAGTCGCATTACAAAAATATCCAGAAGCTCAGAAGATTAATCACGTTCACCATGCAGGAAACTCTTCAGGCATTGTAGACGGCGCTGCTGTTGTTCTACTTGCATCTGAAAAAGCGGTTCAAGAACAAGGCTTAAAACCACGTGCCAAAGTATTAGCAACTGCGCTTGTCGGAACTGATCCAACAATCATGTTAACTGGTCCAGCACCTGCGGCACGCAAAGCTTTGGAAAAAGCTGGCTTAACCATTGATGATATCGATTTATTTGAAGTGAACGAGGCGTTTGCGGCTGTAGTAATGCGCTTTATTAATGAACTCAATGTCGATCCTGCAAAAGTCAATGTAAATGGTGGTGCAATTGCAATGGGTCATCCACTCGGTGCGACAGGTGCCATGATTTTAGGTACGTTGCTCGATGAACTTGAACGTCAGGGTAAAAAACGTGGCTTGGCTACACTATGTGTAGGTGGTGGTATGGGTATCGCAACGATCATTGAATTGGTATAAGGAGAATAATAATGAGTGCAATTCAATTTGAAAAAAATGCTGATGGCATTGTTATTCTCACCTTAGACTCACCTAATCAGTCTGCCAATACCATGAATGCAGATTTCCGAGTTGCTTTGGAAGAGACGGTAACAAAACTGAAAGCCGAATCTGGCATTACAGGTATCATTTTTAAATCTGCAAAGAAGACCTTTTTTGCAGGCGGTGATTTGGATGAGTTGATTCAAGCTCAACCAGAACATGCCACTGAATTCTTTGGCATGATCCAAAAAATGAAAGCAGAATTCCGCTATATTGAAACCTTGGGTGTACCTGTTGTCGCTGCATTAAATGGAACAGCTCTCGGTGGCGGTTGGGAAATCGCATTAGGCTGTCATGCTCGTATTGCATTAAATGATCCTAAAGCGAAATTTGGTTTACCTGAAGTTACCTTAGGATTGTTACCAGGTGGCGGTGGTATCGTGCGTATGGTGCGACTGCTCGGCTTACAGAATGCTTTTCCTTTCCTGATGGAAGGCAAACAATTTGGTGTAGAAAAAGCAAAATCTCTAGGCTTAATTCAAGATACGGCTGATTCTGAACAAGAGCTCATGGATAAAGCAATTGCTTGGGTTAAAGCAAATCCAAAATCTCAACAACCATTTGATGTTAAAGGATACAAAATTCCAGGTGGTACGCCATCATCACCTCAAGTGGCTCAAGTCCTTGCGATTGCACCAGCGATGCTGCGTGATAAAACAAAAGGTTGCTATCCAGCCCCTGAAGCCATTATGTCTGCTGCCGTTGAAGGTGCTCAGGTAGATGTTGATACTGCATTAACTATTGAGTCTCGCTATTTTACGTA
This sequence comes from Acinetobacter sp. DSM 11652, assembly GCF_900109815.1. Taxonomy (NCBI): domain Bacteria; kingdom Pseudomonadati; phylum Pseudomonadota; class Gammaproteobacteria; order Moraxellales; family Moraxellaceae; genus Acinetobacter; species Acinetobacter sp. DSM 11652. The sequence continues at coordinate 31,366 of NZ_FOBK01000016.1, read as the reverse complement.
TCTGGCAACTGGTCAAGTTGCGAAAAACATGATTGGTACTTTCTGGCATGGACTGAATGCAATCAAATCAGGTGAAAGCCGCCCTAAAGAGCCTGCAAAATGGCAAGCGACCAAAGTAGGTGTTTTAGGCGCTGGAATGATGGGGGCTGGCATTGCCTACTCGACAGCGGTTAAGGGGATTCAAGTCGTCCTTAAAGATGTATCGATTGAAAATGCGGAAAAAGGTAAGGCATATAGTCAAAAACTGTTAGATAAACGTGTTTCACAAGGTCGAATGACTGCTGAAAAGCGCGAACAAATTTTATCTCTCATTACCCCTACAGCGAATGCATCTGATCTACAAGGCTGTGATTTAATCATTGAAGCTGTATTCGAAAATCAAGAACTCAAAGCCAAAGTAACTCAAGAAGCTGAGCAATATTTGGTTGACGGCGGTGTGATGGCTTCTAATACATCCACCTTACCGATCACAGGTCTTGCAACAGCAAGTAAAGATGCGAAAAACTTTATTGGACTGCATTTCTTTAGCCCTGTTGATAAAATGCAGTTGGTTGAAATTATTAAAGGTAAAGAGACTTCAGCTGAGACACTAGCTAAAGCCTATGATTATGTTCAACAAATTGGAAAAACACCTATCGTTGTGAATGATAGTCGTGGTTTCTTCACCAGCCGCGTATTTGGTACTTTTGTCAACGAAGGTTTGCGTTTACTGGCTGAGGGAGTACATCCAGCCAAAATTGAAATGGCTGCTTTAAAAGCAGGTATGCCAGTCGGTCCATTAGCAATCCAAGATGAAGTCGCATTAACCTTGTCTGAGCATGTGACCAACGAAACGCGTAAAGCGCTTCAGGCTGAAGGCAAAGATTTACCACACTCCCCTGCTGAAGATGTTTTAAAGCAAATGATCCATGAGTTTGGGCGTAAAGGCAAAGCTGCTGGTGCTGGTTTTTATGAATATCCTGAAAGTGGTAAAAAATACCTTTGGGATGGTTTAAACCATTGGACGAAAGAGACTGATATTTCTGAGCAAGAAATGATTGATCGCTTCTTGTTTGTGCAATCTTTAGATACCTTACGTTGTCTTGAAGAGGGTGTTTTAGAGTCTGTCATTGATGGAAATATCGGTTCTATTTTTGGCATAGGATTCGCCCCTTGGACTGGCGGCGCTTTACAGTTCCTCAATCAATATGGACTCGCACAAGCGCTTGAGCGCGCGAATCAGCTTGAAGCGAAGTATGGTGAGCGTTTTAAAGCACCTCAACTCCTCAAGGACAAAGTTCAGTCTGGTCAGTCGATTTGATTGATATAAACTAAAAACCTCTCTTCGGAGAGGTTTTTCAATCTAAAGTAACTGGAAATCCCTTAAAAGTCTTAATCTCTTTGAGCGTAAACATGCTCTGCATTTCCTTGATACCAGGGAGTCTTCTAATTGTTTTCATAGCAAAATCTGCATAAGTATCGAGATCTCGAGACACAACTTGAAGCAAAAAATCTGCATCTCCGCCAATACTATAACAAGCGACTACGTTATCTAACTCTTGAACCTTTTCTTCAAATTTTTTGGCTTCAACTTCACTATGTCTATCAATTGACACTCGTATAAAGACCATTACACCCAAATTAATTTTTCTTCTATCAAGGTTAACACCATATCCTTTGATAATTTTTTCGTCTTCTAATCGTTTAACACGACGCCAACATGGTGATGGAGAAATACCGACTTGTTCCGCCAGTATTTGATTGGTCACTCGTGAATCTTGTTGAAGTAGTCTTAAAATTTTTTTGTCAAATCTATCAAAGTTCATAATGAAAATTTTAACCTTTTTTATTTTATTTATAGAAAGGATATACCTCAATCAATAGAAAAGGCAAACGAAAACGATCACTTTGTGCTTTGTATTTGATTGAAAATGTTCTTACCTTCACAAAAAAACAAGATATCCATGTTTGTAGAACAAAACTTTTGCACTTATCTTTTAGCTCTGACTATTGCTGCCGCTGTACCCGGGCCAGGTATGATCACAATTCTAATTAATACAATTAAAAATACCAAAATGCATGGCTGGTTTACTCTATTTGGATTAATCACAGGTGATTTCTTATATTTAACCTTATCTCTTATCTTTATTAAATTTCTTCACCAATTTATAGATCCTAAAATTATTCAGATCATTATCATGATTGGTGCATTTTATTTACTATACATAGCAATACAAATTTGGGCATCCAATATCCGTGAAATGAACCAAAATCATTTCAAATTTTCACCAACAAATAAAAAAATTTACAAAACCTCCTATGGACAAGGCCTACTTGTCACAATGAGCAATCCTAAAACGATGACGTTTTACATTGCACTATTACCCCCATTTCTTTCCGCTAATACCATGTTCAGCTTAGAGCAGATCTTTAGTGTATATGTCGCGACGATGTTCGTCTTAGTTTTGATTGGAGGACTGTATATTTCTTTGGCTATCATCATTATGAAATATTTATGTTCTCAAAGAAAAATGGATATCATTATGAAATTATTAGCATCAATTATGGCATTTATATCACTAAGCCTGATCTATTCGAACATTTCAGCTTTTACATAGTGATCATTAAAATATGCTTATAAATACAACAATATTTTGTTGTGAACATTTCTATATTTCTATTCTGTGTTATAAAGTAACATATTCTCAGATTCATTTTACCCAACTTGGTATAGCATTATGACTGATCATTCTTCACCAGAAAAATCTCCTTGGGGTTGGAAAGCGCTAATTATCGCGATCATTTTAAGTATTATATTTATGGTGATTTTCTATGTAGCCATTGAAAATGAACCTGACTATATGCCAAGTAAACAACGAACAGAAACCAGTGAACATCATGCATTCAAAGCATCACCTGTGATGTCTGAAGAAGCAGCAGCAAAAATCGAAGCCAACAAAGCTGCTCAAGCTAGTGCAACTGGACACAATATGACTGAAGAAGAACACGCAGCAATGGGCGAACACAGTCATACACATGATGGTGAATCAAGTTCACATAGTCATTGATTTTGTGATGAAAAAACGGAGCATTGGCTCCGTTTTTTTATTCAAGCTGCATCGTCATATAAACATGAGGAATACCACAATCTAAGTATTCCTTACCTTGGGGCTCAAACCCTAAACGTTGATAAAATGGTAATGCATGAACTTGAGCAGAAAGATTCAAGGTTGGTCGCTTTTCCCTTTGAGCAAACTCAATTATAAATTTCATGAGCTCAAACCCAACACCTTTTCCTCGATAAGCCTTTATGACTGCTACCCTTCCAATACTATGGTTTTGAAGTAGTCGAGCCGTGGCGATTGCCTCACCTTCATGGAAAACAACGAAATGAATCGATGTCTCATCTTCCATATCCCATTCGTCTTCAGGTGAAATTTGTTGTTCCAGAATAAATACTTGCTCTCGTATCTGCATCGCGTAGCACTTTAATTGCGACCATGAACCTACTTGAACATCGAAGACATTACTCATGTGTTAATTCCCAAAGGTGTGTTAGCACTTTTCACCAATATTTTGTTGCTCCCACTCTCCTTTTAGAAGCAACTCTAATGAGTGCTTTTGAATACCATACATATTTTTTAATGCAATTATTTGATCTAACACTTGCTGATCTGGTGCGTTCAAATCTTTGCGCTTGGTGGCTAAAATCATTTTATTTTTGCTGGTATGTTCCAAAGCCACAAATTCAAAAACTTTAGTCTCGTAACCATAGGCTTTTAACAATAGCGCTCGAATTGTATCTGTCAGCATTTCAGCTTGTTGCCCCTCATGAATACCAAACTGCAACATTGGTTTTAATACAGAGGGACTTTGCATTTGAGGTCTCAACTCTTTGTGGCAGCACGGCGCGCACATAATCATTTGCGCATTCAATCGAATACCGGTATGAATCGCAAAATCAGTTGCTACATCACAGGCATGCAACGCAATCATGACATCGAGTTTTTCAGGCGAGTAAGTTCGTACATCTCCTTGGAAAAAATCTAAATGCTTAAAATCTGATTTACGGGCAACATCTTGACAGAATTGAACCATTTTCTCGTTCAGTTCCACACCTGTAACATAAGGATTATAATCATTTTTTTGTAAGTAGTCATACAGTGCAAAGGTGAGATAACCTTTACCTGAGCCAAAATCGACAACGTTGAGCTGCTGATCAACTTGAATTTGGTTTAATGCGCCTGAGCAAATCTCAACAAATTTATTAATCTGTTTCCACTTACGCGCCATGCTTGGAATAATTTGTTCTTTTTGATCCGTAATACCCAACGGTTGAAGAAAATAACTTTCTTGCTCAACAAAACGGTGTTTTTGACGGTCGTGTGATTTTTCAATGATCTTGGAGACTGAAGCCTTTTTACTTTGAGTTAAGATGGCTTTTTTCTTATTTTTCTTGAGCTGTAACTCGCTGTCCAATGTAAAAAGATTGGCTTGTTTGCATTCACTGACTAATTTACTCACCAACGAATCAGCTTCATCAATTGGAAAATTTTTGGTCACATCTTGAGTTTTAAAGCGATACAGAACATTCAGCATCCATTCATCTTGTAGTCGAATCATGCGTAAAGTCATCTTTTCTAAAGCTTCGATCTCACCTTGATATTGGCTCAGAATCATACGATCAAAACGCTGAGAAGCTAATGCTTGATGAAATGCTTCAAGAAATTGTTGCTCTTGCGGGGTGGAAGATGCCGAAACGGTCATAAACAGTGCCAAAAAAAGAAATGCTATTAAATTTTAATGCGTCTTACGCGAAAAGCAAAATTCAATTACGATACAGATGTATAATTAAATGTGTAAGTGAACAATGAAAGCATCTCCTGCTTCGTATGATCCATTAGAAGAAAAAATTAATTTCATCAGTCATGCCATTGGTGCTGTCTTGGCCGTCATCGGTGCCATTTTATTGATTATAAAAGGTGCTGCTTATCCTATGGCACAATGGATCGGGCTTTGGGTCTATGGACTTAGTTTAGTTCTACTCTTTACGGCGTCTAGTCTTTATCATTTTGCGGAAACACCTGAGCGTCGGGGTTGGTTTAAAAAATTGGACCACACGGCTATTTATTATCTCATCGCAGGAACATACACGCCTTTTCTATCTATAGCTTTACCAACGCAAAAAGCTCACTATTTATTAATTGCACTTTGGGTAATTGCGGCGATTGGCACTTTATTTAAATTGGTATTTATTCACCATTTTCAAAAAATATCGCTTTTTGCCTATCTCGCAATGGGATGGTTAGCATTACTTGTGATCGATGATATGCGCACATATTTATCTGATCAAAGTTTAACCTTCCTTATTGTTGGTGGTCTTGCTTACACCATAGGCGCATTGTTTTATGCCTTAAAAAAGGTAAGATACACTCACGCTATCTGGCATATTTTTGTATTGATAGGTGCAGGATCACATTTCCTGTCTATTTATCTTTACGTGCTATAACCACTTTAACTACATCGTCTAGCAACCCTAACACCGTAGAGCAAGCTGGTATTTCGTATTTTTTTAAGAAATTACGCCTTTTTTAAAAAGATTACGCTATTAAATCTAAGTTTTTTATTTTTAGTAAGTGTAAGGTCTCTCATGGCGTCTAATACAGCATCACAACAAGCTCAGCCCGCAAACTCTAAAACTCGGGTATTAACTGCAAGCCTCGTTGGTACAACCATCGAGTTCTTCGATTTTTATATTTACGCAACAGCTGCGGTCATAATTTTCCCCTACTTGTTCTTTCCAACAAGCACAGATCCTATGACAGCAACGATTCAATCATTAGCAACTTTTGCAATCGCATTCATCGCACGTCCTATCGGCGCCGCACTATTCGGTCATTTGGGAGATCGAATCGGTCGTAAAGCAACCTTAGTGGCAGCCTTGCTAACCATGGGACTTTCTACCGTTGCGATTGGTTTACTTCCAACCTATGCGCAAATTGGCATTGTGGCACCCTTACTTTTAGCTTTGTGCCGATTAGGTCAGGGCTTAGGTTTAGGTGGCGAATGGTCAGGTGCTGTTCTACTCGCAACTGAAAATGCGCCAGAAGGCAAACGTGCTTGGTACGGTATGTTCCCTCAACTTGGTGCACCTATCGGCTTCATCCTTGCCACAGGCTCTTTCCTTACGCTTGGGGCATTCATGAGTGAAGAAGCATTCATGTCATGGGGATGGCGTATTCCATTTATTTCAAGTGCCTTATTGGTGATTGTAGGCTTGTGGATTCGCTTAAAGTTGCATGAAACGCCAGCATTCCAAAACGTGCTTGATAAACAAAAAGAAGTGAATGTTCCTTTTGTACAAGTTTTTAAAAAGCATTCAAAAATGCTTGTACTCGGAACGATTGCAGCCATTTGTACTTTCGTAGTTTTTTACTTAACCACTGTATTTGCTTTGCAATGGGGTACAAAACAATTAGGTTACTCTCGTGAAGAGTTCCTACAACTTCAGTTGGTTGCAACGCTTTGTTTTGCAGCATTTATTCCCCTTTCTGCAATTTTTGCGGAAAAGTTCGGTCGTAAAACCACTTCGATCGCGGTGTGTTTAATTTCTGCTATTTTTGGTATTTTCTTTGCGGACATGTTGGAGTCAGGAAGCACACTGATTGTGTTCTTATTCTTATGTATTGGTCTTGCGATTATGGGCTTAACCTATGGTCCAATCGGTACAGTACTTTCAGAAATCTTCCCGACATCGGTGCGTTATACTGGTTCGGCGTTAACATTTAACCTTGCTGGTATTTTTGGTGCATCTTTCGCACCTTTGATTGCAACGAAATTGGCAACTGAATATGGTTTGTCTGCAGTAGGCTATTATTTGACGGCTGCATCAATCCTTTCGCTGATTGCTTTCCTCATGATTCGCGAAACGAAACATGATGATGTGAATAATCAAATTTGATGCTTTCAGCTAATAAAAAAACCGGCTTAAGCCGGTTTTTTTATTAGCTGAGCTCAATGATATCAATCATCGGTGGTACTCTGAATCTGAATGGGACACCTACCATGCCAGTACCTACGGACACATAAACATTGGCATGTTCATGCTTATATAAACCACGTTTATGACCCAAGATAGACACTTTTTTCATGATGTAATCTGTCAACCACGGAAGCTCCACTTGTCCCCCATGAGTATGCCCTGACAACATCAACGGATGAGTTGGCAATTTTGGCACCATATCCACCGTATCCGGATTATGTGACAGAATTAACCACGGCTTATCTTGTGGTAAATCAGGCATATCCCGCATGTCAGCCTTACCTGCCCACAAATCCCCCACACCAATCAATCTAAACTCATCAAACTCAACAATCTTACCTTCAATATCCATCACCTGATTTGAAGCTAGCGCATCTTTTAATAATGCCTGAATCGGTGGACCTGGATATTGCTCATCATGATTACCATTCACAGAATAGACAGGCGCTTGAATTTCTCTTAATACTCGGAGCTCTTCTGCCAGCTTATTTTCTGGTTCATAGGTCCAATCACCTGCCACAACCACTAAATCTGGTTGAGCTTGATTAATCTTATTCACGATAATTTTCAGTTGTCTTTCATGCCCAGAAAACAATCCAATATGTAAGTCTGCAATTAATGCCACTTTAATCGGATGTTTAAAGGGTTGCGCCGAACTTAACTTGTAACTCAGGTTATTCACTACTACACGATGTGGCTCAATGAAACGTGCATAAATCAATACACTGCTCAACAAGAAAATAAACACACCTTCATGCAATGAAAATATACCTTGCCAAGTAGCAAAAATACTAAAAAACCACAACGGAACAAGTAAATAAGAAAGATAAAATGCCAAGAGATGAACAAAGGCTTTAAATGGATGTATGGTTTCAGTTCGAGATTGGCTCATCCATGCTTGCGTGACTCCCCAAATAGCGAAGAGCGAGAAAATAATATAGAACGCAGCAAGGATGTTATTTGTTGTCCACATATTCAATCTCTTTCATTAAATCAGACGAATAATCTGAGTGGTTCATTTATCTTTTAAATGGTGCTCTTTATACTTTAGCACATTGAGTTCAAAGAATAGATTATGCAAGCAAATCACATGGAAAAGAATCAATCTCAACAATTGAATCGCCAAAAGAAAACATCTTTTAAAATGCGCTTCATCATGAGTTCATGTTTGATTCTTGCTTTACCCGCATGCTCAACTTTACCCACTCAACAAGCTGTTGCACCTCAATATGCGTATGACATCGACACTCATGACACTTCATTGGCGCAAATTGTCGAACCTTTGAAAATTAAGAATCCTGAATTAACAGGTTTTCATGTTTTATATGATCCAATCGAAGCGATAGCTGCACGTTTTCAATTAATTGAGAAAGCCGAAAAAACACTCGACCTTCAATATTACATTTGGGATAACGACCGTGTAGGTGCATTGGCTCTTTATAAAATCATTCAAGCTGCTGATCGTGGTGTAAAAGTCAGATTGTTAATGGATGACAATAACGCTAAGACGATGGAAAGTATTTATCTCGCGCTGGATCAACATCAAAACATTGACGTAAAGTTATTCAATCCTTATAAATTCCGACGCCTTAGACCCGTTGATATGATTTTGGATCTGAAACGTATCAATCGACGGATGCACAACAAAACGTTTACAGCTGACAATCAAATTACCCTGATTGGCGGCCGAAATATGAGTAATCAATACTACAATGTCAGTGACCGATATCAATTTTCAGATGTTGATGTCATGCTTGTCGGTCATGCAGTAAGTGATATTACACACTCATTTGATGAGTACTGGAATCATGAATATGCCTATCCAGTTAAAAATATTGTCAATCATCAACAATATACATTGCGCTATGAAGGTTTAAAACAGCAACTGCAAGAGCACTTTGATGATGGTGCTGTACGTAGTTATGTTGAAATTACTCGTGAATCTCATGATTTTGATCGTTGGCTCAATCAAGAAATTAAGCTGGATTGGGTGAAAGCAGAAGTCATCAAAGATTCTCCTGAAAAAATCAAAGCGAAAGCTAAGAAAGAAGAACATCTCAACTTTCAACTGGTTGAACGCTTAGAGAAACCAGAAAAAAGTGTCGATATCATTTCCGCTTACTTCGTTCCTGAACGCAAGGGTGAGCAACGCTTAAGTGCGATCGCACAAGATGGCGTTAAAGTTCGCGTACTGACCAACTCTTTTAAAGCCAATGATGTTGCGCTTGTACATGCATTTTATGCGAAATATCGTCAGGATTTACTGCAAAACGGCGTAGAGTTATATGAGTTCCTCCCTGCTTTGCCAGAAGAATTCCAAAATAAAAATAATATTGAAATTTCTAAGCAGTCCAAAGTGAGCCTTAAAGGGCTGAGTCGCTCAAGCCTGCATGCAAAAATGATGGCTTTGGATGATAAGCAAGTATTTATCGGATCATTTAATTTTGATCCACGTTCAGCCAATTTAAATACTGAAATTGGCGTCATTTTAAACAGCCAGCCCCTAGCGCAAGCTGTCCATAAAACCATGGATCAGAACCTAAAAAAATATGCCTATAAATTAGTTCTAGATTCACAAAATAATATTAATTGGAAACAAGCGACACCTGAAGGTATTAAAATCTATACCAAAGAACCAAAAATGAAATGGTGGCAAAAAGCAAGCTTGAAAGTTATCTCGTGGTTGCCAATAGAAGGATTCATGTAAAAAGCAGGGATCATCATGATCCCTGCTTTGCTTCTACTGATTAAGCTTTGAGTACTTTTTGATGTAATACTTCCAATCCTTCCTGCATTCTGAGTTGCACTTCTCTCGTTAAGCTTTCAACTGTATGTCCAGTAACATCAATCGTGGGCAAAGCTGTTAAATGTGCAACGACTTGAGGCATTTCCAATACTGCTTTGAGATGCGCTGTAAATCCAATATTTCCGATAAAGGGAGCAACCTGATCTAACTCCCCCTCTTGATTGACATAACAGATTAAACAAACTTGCACTGGTTTTTGAGCCTCGATAGCTGCAGCTAAAAGTCTTCCATGCACTTTTTTGACTTTAGTTCCATCAGTCGTGGTTGCTTCTGGAAAAAATAAGACAGGAATATTTTGCTTCAAAAATTCTGTGATTTGCTCTTTAATACGGACCGAATCTCCTGAACCTCGGTTAATGAACAGTGTTCCACCACCCTTGGCAAGTTTCCCAAAAATCGGCCAATTTTCAATTTCTGCTTTTGCTAAGAAAAATACACGCGCACTCGAACCTAATACAGGAATATCTAACCAAGAGATATGATTGCTCACCCATAATGCGGGTTCACGAGGAATGTTGCCATGTACTTGTAAATCGATATTAAAAACTTTGCATAAGCGACGGCAAAAATGTTGTACATAGCGAGTATTGTTTGGATTATTCGGATTTTTATACATTTGATGCCTAAAAATTAAATAAAACCCTTCAGTGACAGCAGCAGTACCTGAGATGATTTTTTGGCTATATAGCGCTGTTTTTGAAAATAAATTGAGTTTTTTAGGCTTTAATGTTGTCATAAATTATTTCACTAAATAATAACAGGCGTTATCCACTATAGCTCCATTCTATACTGAGCTCACCAGAGATGCATTGATTATAAAAACCGTATACATAGATTTGAAAATTCAATTTCAATTCAAATACCCAATAAAATATAATTTTTAAATCGAATTTATAGATTTAAAAATTATGCAAACTACAACTCAATCACCATCAAATCAAGTCATTCCCATCTGGTCGGCACTCTTCTCATTGGCATCAATTGTCGGTGGCGTCTTTTTATTTATGCTGGCGTTTATACTTATGTTCAAAACTGCTTTAGGTTAATTTAAATCTATTTCCCTCAATTGTTCAATTTCCTCTACACTAGAGTTTTGATGTGGAGTATTAGCTGAGTGGAAGTTACTGGACAAAATCAAGCAAATGAACGTGCGGTCTTGGTGAGTGTTAATGTCCAAATATTAGAAGATCTTGATCAAGAAGAATTTCGTTTATTGGCCAAATCTGCTGGTGCAGAGATTCTTGAACATATACAAGCTCAACGTATTAAACCTGACCCTAAATTTTTTATTGGTTCGGGTAAAGCTGAAGAAATCGCCGAATTTGTTGCAGCGGTAGAAGCTGATATTGTCATTTTCGATCATTCCCTCACACCATCTCAAGAACGTAATCTCGAGCGTGTTATTCAATGTCGTGTCATCGATCGTACTCGCCTTATCTTAGATATTTTTGCACAACGCGCACGCACACATGAAGGTAAACTACAAGTTGAATTGGCTCAGTTAGACCATCTCGCTTCACGTTTAGTGGGTGGTCGCATGGGCTTAGATGGCCAAAAAGGTGGTATTGGTTTACGTGGTCCAGGTGAAACACAATTAGAAACAGATCGTCGTTTACTTCGTCTCCGCATAACCCAGCTCAAAGACAAACTTGAAAAAGTCCGCCAAACACGAATTCAAGGTCGTGCAGCGCGTCAAAAAGCGTCTATTCCAACAGTGTCTCTAGTCGGTTATACCAACGCAGGAAAATCCACCCTATTTAATATTCTTGCTGAAAGTGATGTGTATGCAGCAGATCAATTGTTCGCAACTCTTGACCCAACTTTAAGAAGATTAAATTGGGATGGCATTGGAACATTGGTCTTGGCTGACACAGTGGGATTCGTTCGCAATCTTGCACACTCGTTAGTAGAGTCATTCAAAGCAACCCTTGAAGAAACACTTGAGGCGACTTTGCTTTTACATGTTATCGATTCAAATAGTCCAGAAAAGCTTGAGCAAATTGATGCTGTTGAAAAAGTCCTAAAAGAAATTGGGGCTCAAGTGCCAATACTACGCGTATACAACAAAATTGATCAAACGGGAGAAGAACCTAAAATCATTTATGCTTCTCCCAATTTGCCTGATCGAGTCTATGTTTCAGCACACTCAAGTCAAGGTTTAGATTTACTGCGACAAGCCGTTCAAGAGTGTTTAATGGGGCAAATACAACAATTTGAACTCACACTCAGACCTGAATATGGCAAATTACGCAATCAACTGTATGAATTAAATGTGATTCAGTCTGAACATTATGATGATCTAGGTCATTTGATTTTAAATATTCAAATTGCGCCACATAAATTAGAGCAACTTATAAAACAAGCACATTTACCAATTGATCAAATTCTTGGTGATAAGGCGCAACAATTTAAAAGACCTTTAGAAGAGTTTGAAATCAAATCATAAATCAGTTAAAACGTGATAAATAATGTTAAAAGTATAATCATGATGCAGTGGATGAAAACGATAGATTGGCCAGCATGGATTGGCACCATAGTGCTTATTATTGGCTTCCGAGAAGGTTCAGTTTGGCTTATGACTCAATTGAATCATCCCGAACTGGGCAATCTTGTCGGGTTGCTTTCCTTACTACTTGTACTGTTTGCTTGGCGTAGATTTGGCACTCTTCCAACCAGAGTTGTCGATGTAAATAATAAAATCATGAAAGAAAGTGCTTTCGCATTTTTACCAATTAGTGCTGGGGCATTGGTTATGTTGGTTCATATGGGTAAAGAAATTCCTCTTTTTTTACTCGTACTCACGTTAAGTACACTTATTCCACTTTGGGTTTACGCCAAAATGGCAAAACGCTGGTTATAGGAGAGAAATATGCTCGCAATTTTAATCGGCTTTGCTATTACGTTATTCGCCTATTTAATTTCAAAACCCTGTAACCGTGTCGTACCACAGATTCCTGTAATTGTATTCGGGATGTTCTTTGTGATCGTCATCTTACTGATTATTGGTATTCCTTATGATCACTACATGAAAGATGTCAATCCGATTTTTGATCATTTATTAGGATACGTCACAGTGGCTCTCGCGATCCCACTTGCAGCGATGCGTTATGACGATTTACCACTAAAAGGCATTTTAGGAATATTAGTGTTTGCTAGTGTCAGTGCTGTCGCATTGCCTATGGGCTTAGCGTATCTACTGCATATGGCAGATTCGACCATTATGGCTTTCGCTACACGTGCAGTGACAACACCAATCGCAATTAATATTGCGACCTTACTCCATGCACCAATTAGCTTAGCCATTTTAATCGTTATTTTATCTGGCGTGATTGGCGCAGCTTTTTCACCACTCATACTACGTCATATTAATGATGAGCGTGCCTCAGGCTTAGCACTCGGTTTAGCAGCCCATGCGATTGGGACAGCTCAAGCTTGGCAACGAGGCAGTGTAGCTGGTCGTTATGCTGCATTTGGTATGGCGGTAAATGCAACGTTTACAGCCGTTTGGCTCCCTACTTTTATTCACTTTTTAAAAGCGACCTCTTGATATACCCACAACTGAAAATAAAAAAGCCACTGATGAGTGGCTTTTTTATTAGACGAAAACGACCAAAAGTAGATTCTATGCAAACATAGGATTATCTACAGCAAACATTTGCTGATCTTCAAGACGATACGCCATTAATTGATTGCCCCAGACACAACCACCGTCAACATTCTGAATATGCGCAGATATTGTTTTGCCCTGTAAGGCAGCCCAATGTCCAAAAATGACTTGATGAGTTTGAGCAGCTTTTGACTCATATTCAAACCATGGCTGATAGCCAGCTGGCATCGGCTCATCTAAAGCATCTTTAAAACTAAATTCAAGTCGACCCTCTGGATCAGTCAAACGCATACGGGTTAGATAATTCACGATACATCGTAAGCGCTCATATCCTGTTAAATCATCTGACCATAATGTAGGTTCTTTACCATACATTTCTTTCAAAAATGCATCCAGAACATCAAAATCATCATGCGCAATAACCGTTTCAACCTCTTGAGCAAACTGTTTCACTTGCTCTACTGTCCAAATATGTGGAATACCCGCATGTGTAATGACAATATTTTCATTTGGACATAAACATAAGGGTTGTTTGCGTAACCAGTCGATTAAATCATCACTGTCAATCGCATCAATCACATCACGAGTATTGTCTTTCTCTTTAATCTCTTTAATGCCCCTTGCGCCCGCTAACAAGGTCAGATCATGATTACCCAAGACTGTCGCAGCAACGCCTCGATCGACCAGTTTCTTGATAAAACGTAAAGCGCCAATCGAGTTTTCACCACGTGCGACTAAATCACCCGCAAACCATAAAAAATCCTGATCAGGATCAAATTTGATTTCCTTGAGTAACATTTTCAAAGCTTCAAAACAGCCCTGAACATCACCAATCACGTAATTATATCGAATGTTTTCACCAGCCATTTATGCATCTACCATTTGATCTGCAAGTGCAACAAATTGAGCAAGTGTTAATGTTTCTGGACGCGCCATTGGATCAACACCAGCTTTTTCAAATCCTTCCTCTTGCAACATGCCTTTTAAACTGTTGCGAAGTGTCTTACGGCGTTGTGTAAATACATGGGAGACTAAACGTGCCAAGGCTTTTTCATTCTTCGCCACTATTGGTTTTACATCATACGGCTCTAAGCGAAATACCGCAGAAGTTACTTTGGGTGGTGGGTTGAACGAACCAGGTGGCACTTCAAACAAGAATGTCGGTTTACAGTAGTACTGAATCATGACTGATAAACGACCATATTCTTTGGTATTTGGTGATGCCGTAATACGATCGACCACTTCTTTTTGCAACATGAAGTGCATGTCTTTGACCTTGTCACCAAACTCTAAGAGATGAAATAACAAAGGCGTAGAAATGTTATAAGGTAAGTTACCAACAACACGCAACGGACGACCATCAAACAATTCAGTGAAGTCGTAGCGTAAAGCATCAGTTTCCACAATAGTTAAACGTTCAGGATGCGGTACACGACCCGGTAATCCAGCTGCTAAATCACGGTCTAATTCAATGACAGTCAAAGCATCACATTCACCAATTAAAGGCGATGTTAAAGCAGCAAGACCTGGACCAATTTCAACAATATTGTCACCAGTACGCGGGTTCACCGAACGCACAATTTTGGCAATGACACGTTGGTCATGTAAGAAGTTTTGACCAAAACGCTTACGCGTGTGATGCCCTTCATCTTTCGGGTTTAAGGCATTAATCTGATACATAAAGATTTCCAACGTGTAATTAAGACAAGATCACTGACGCGCTAAATCGAGCGCTAAGTCCACAGCCACATGTAAGCTCGAGCTTTTCGCAAGTCCAGTACCTGCGAGGGAGAGTGCTGTGCCATGATCGACAGAGGTGCGAATAAACGGCAAGCCCAAAGTAATATTAATGGCTTCACCAAATCCTTGTGATTTTAACACAGGTAATCCCTGATCGTGATACATGGCTAAAACTGCATCGGCATCTTTTAAATTTTCTGGTGTAAATAAGGTATCTGCAGGCAGACATAAACTCATGTCTATCCCTTGCGCACGATAGCGTTCAAGTACAGGATTAATCACTTCGATCTCCTCCACTCCTAAATAACCATCTTCACCTGCATGAGGATTTAAACCGCACACCAAAATTTTGGGAGATTCGATTTTAAATTTTGATTTTAAATCATGAATCAGGATTTCGATGACCTGATGCAAGCGCTCAGCTGTAATCGCATCCGCAACCGCACGAAGGGGTAAGTGCGTGGTTGCAAGTGCAACACGTAAGGTTTTGGTTGCCAGCATCATGACCACGCGTAACACACCAGCAAACTCTTGGTAAAACTCAGTGTGACCACTGAAATGAATACCTGCCTCATTAATCACTGACTTTTGTACAGGTGCTGTCGCCACGCCAACGCTTTTACCTGACATCGCATAATCTGCAGAACGGCGGAGTTGCTCTAAGACATAACTCGCATTTTGAGCATTTAACTCACCCAGTACTACTCTTTCATTTAAAGGAATATGTTCCACATAAAGCTGACCCACTTTTGACGATGTTTGTTGCCCTTGATACTCAATCATTTCAACTTCAAGATGAAGTATTTCTGCACGTTGCTTGAGCATTTGTATATCAGCAAGCACGACGAGTGGACGCTCATCCAGGCGTTCCGCAAGGCTTAAACAGATATCAGGACCAATTCCAGCAGGCTCACCGCTGGTGACATACAAAGGAAGCATAACGATCATCATTCAAGGATTTTTATTATTTTAATACAGATCGAATGTGCGATGTTCAACAATCCCAAAATGGTAAAATCTTAGCCCTCTGATTTTTTTAATCGTTCTTTTGAGTCTTTTTAGCGCCAATCCATACGAAATCTTGCATCTAATAGACCAATTACATGAGCCACCTCGGATACACATACAATCACGATGACGAGGAACAAACCCAACAAAAGAATCCGTCCAATCGTTGAACGCACTGAATAAAACGCTGAATCTTTAATGCACAAGAAACCAAAGCCACCGATTGAATAAATAACCCAAGGGAAAATCATAAAATGTGCATACATTGAATATATAAGAATGACACTTAAAACATCTATTCCATAAATAGCGCCAAACACCATGCTAACACTAAATATATTCCGAGAAAAATGAATAAAAATCCGGTCAAAAATTTCGTCACCTTGCTCACTTTGATTTGATCATGGCGTGAAGATAAATCTGAATGACGAACAGGAGGAGAGAAACGATCATTATTATTTTGTGAACTCATCAAAACTCCGAGCTATTATTATGATTATTTCCTCATTACAAACGAAATTGATTAAATAAACCGCTATACTTTTCAATCTAAATTAAATAGAATATGCCCCTCGAAATCTTAATATTTTGATTGTGGTTCTAGTGTTTTTCCGCTAGAATTCGCTCTCCTTTTTGTTTGGACAGATTCCACCGTCCAAACCAACTATAATAGGTAGTGGTTAATGAAAACTCTCAGCGCTAAGCCAGCTGAAGTTCAACACGACTGGTACGTTGTTGATGCTTCTGGCAAAACTTTAGGTCGTCTTGCGACTGAAATCGCACGTCGTTTACGCGGTAAGCACAAAACTTCTTATACTCCTCACGTTGACACTGGTGATTACATCGTAATTATCAATGCTGAGCAAGTTCAAGTAACTGGTAATAAGTCACTTGATAAGAAATACTATCGCCACACTGGTTTCCCTGGTGGTATCCGTGAAACTAACTTTGAAAAATTAGTTGCTCACAAGCCAGAAGAAATCTTCCAACGCGCTGTAAAAGGCATGTTGCCAAAAGGTCCTCTTGGTTATGCTATGATCAAGAAAATGAAAGTGTATGCTGGTGCTGAGCATCCTCACACAGCTCAACAGCCACAAGTTTTGGACATCTAAGGGATACAGCACATGGCTACTAACTATGGTACAGGTCGCCGTAAGACCGCAACTGCACGTGTTTTCCTATCTGCTGGTACTGGTAAACTCGTTATTAACAACCGTTCTTTAGAACAATACTTCGGTCGTGAAACTGCTCGTATGGTTGTACGTCAACCACTTGAGCTTTTAGATGCTACTGAGAAATATGACCTTTACATCACTGTTGCTGGTGGTGGTATCGGTGGTCAAGCTGGCGCAATCCGTCACGGTATTACTCGTGCATTGATCGCTGCTGACGAAACTTTAAAACCTGCTCTTCGTCAAGCTGGTTTCGTTACTCGTGATGCTCGTGAAGTTGAACGTAAGAAACTTGGTTTACGTAAAGCTCGTAAACGTCCACAATTCTCTAAACGTTAATTCGTTTTCCGAATTCGGACAAAAAAACCTTGGCTTATGCCAAGGTTTTTTTTCATCTTTATATTTTCCCTTACTCAAGAAAATCAGTCGTACACGATACTTTAAAATGAATATTAAACTCTGATATCAATAAAAAGACACTAGTTTTTATTGCTTTATTTTGACTGACTTAAACAAATATATGCTTAATCATCTATCCCAATTTGAGGATTGTTAACTTTTTACAACTTTATTAAAAAATACTTTCATGCAGTTTTTTAAATTAAAGGGATAAAAATGTTAAATAGGGAAATATGTTTATCATTCGCCGTAGCCGCTACAATATTAGGTACATCCAATATTGCACAAGCAAATAACTCACAATCGATAGATGCTTTAGCCGTGTGTTGGCAATCCAATACGGGTAAGCATGTTTGTGATGGACCCATACAAAGATTAATGTCTTCATATGAAAACATAAATAAAGCATTAGAGTTAGTTGGATGCTCAGATGGATATCCTGTACAAAATAACAGTCTGGTACATCGATCTTTAGGTCAAAAATTCTCAATGGTTTACAAGTGTGGCTATAAACTTAGACCTGGCGACACAAGTGCATTAACTAACAATCGCGACGTCCGTCAATGGTGGAGTGGAATCATACATTAGTGCACAAGGCCGATTTAAAGATCGGCTTTTTATATCGCTTTGGATAAAAAGCTAAAGATTAAATTTCAACAATACAAGGATAGAAATTTAAAAAACCACGTTACAGACATAAATACGATTCAATATAAAATCCAAGTGTTTTAATAGGCATCGCTCATTAAACGATGATTTTAGCGTGCATTTTTAGTATCCTTATCTATTCATTAATACTTTGATTGGAATATGTCAGTCGAAACCACCCCCTTACAAGGCATCACCGTTTATAGTCATGCAGATGACTTTCGATCGCATTGGATTCGCTTCTTACTGGCAGAAAAACAAATTAAACATAATTTATTTATTGTCGACGAAGACAACGAGGATCTTGCGAGTTTAAATCCATACAATCGACTCCCGATGATGATTGAAAATGAGTTAAAACTTTTCAATACATCCATCATTTCTGAATATTTAGATGATCGCTATCGTCAGAATAAGTTATATGCAGATGCTCCTGCTCCACGTGCAGAACAACGCCAATATATATGGCGTTTTGAAAATGACTGGTTAAAACTTGCAGATGATATGTTGCGCCACCCAGACACACTTGATGTTGACGCACAAAAGGCAGCTCAAAAAAAGTTAAAAGATACGCTTATCTCGCTGACACCTTTGTTTCAGCACTATCCTTATTTCATGTCTGAACAATTTACAATTTTAGATTGCATGTTGGCACCGATTTTTATACGGTTAAGAACGATGGGGATTGAGCTTCCAAAGCAACAATGCCGCCCGTTTTATTTATATTGCCAGCGTGTTTTCAGTCGTCCAGCCTTCCTTAAGTCCATGACGGTTCAGGAAAAAAATCGTTATAGTCCTGAATTAAAATCCGCTTAAAAAAGCAAAAGAGTGAGTCACATGTCTGATCAAGAAATCAAATTAAGTCCAACTCGCCCGTATTTAGCACGTGCGATTTATGAATGGATTTGCGATAACAATCTCACCCCATATCTACTGGTAGATGCCACACAACCTTATACCGATGTACCTACACAGTTCGTTCAAGACGGTCAGATAGTTTTAAATATCGTGCCACATGCTGTGCATCAACTACACATGAGCAATGAAGCGATTACCTTTTCTGCACGTTTTGGTGGTGTTTCCAAAGATATTTATGTGCCAATCAATGCTGTACTCGGGTTATATGCAAAAGAAAATGGTCAAGGATTATTCTTTGATCCTGATGAATATGCCAATGCACAAACGGATGAAAATCCGATAGAATCTAAACAGCAACAAAATCAAGAAAATGAAGCACCAAAGAAAAAACCGAGTTTAAGAATTTTGGATTAAAAACTTACAGGAGAGTTGAATGGCTTTTGATTTAGTACAATATTTTGTTGAGCAGACCAAAATTCAAAAGCCTCAGCTGTTGAAACAGTATCCAGCTGAACAACGGCATGAATATCTCAATGAATTAAATATCTTAGCTTTAGGTAAACTCATCGGCCTATGGCGTAAAGACGAAAAAAAAATATACCAAGAAATTCATGCCGCTGACCAACTTTATATTCAAGAAGTCGCACGGCATTTGACGACATCTCAACATAATCAGTCTACGCTGTCTCATCAAGAACTTGAAACCGCGACATCAGAGATTTTGACCTTACAGCTTAATGAACTTAAACAACTTGATGTAACAGGTCATTATCAACTACAAGGCATGAATGAATTACTTCAGGGTCAAGTTGAACATCTCTCTGGTAAAGCAAAAGATTGGGTTTGGCTAACAAATAACCTAAATGAGTTGATTGGTTCTCAACCTGTCATTCAAGAAGAGATATCATTAGACCAAACGATGAAGGAGTTTCATGACATGGTCAATCAAGTTCAACATGATCACCACGATGTTGCTGAGCCAGAAGTAGTAGCTACACCAACTTGGGCAAAAGTTTTAGAACCTGTAGTTGCGATTGCAATTCTTTGGGTGCTTTACTGTGCAGTACAAACAGTATTTGCATAAATCTGGTCATAAAAAAAGCCATCGTTAGATGGCTTTTTTTATTGCTTATTCAGCATCAACCTCAATATTCATCAAGATTTGACGTTTTTTCACTTGCTGACCAACTTGTCCTACGATTTCACCCACAACACCGTCGACATCTGACTTAATTTGCTGTTGGATTTTCATCGCTTCAAGAATCAATAATGTTTGCCCTTTAGTTACACGCTCTCCAGGTTGAGCAATGACATTTATAATTGCACCATCCATTGGGGCACGAATTTTACCATCCCCTGCCACATCGGCAGTCTCAGGTGGTAAATAGGTAATATTTTCCACCATGACGTTGCCATTCGCGCGATCTAAATAAACAAAATTACCATCAAGAACATAGTCGATTCGACGTCGAATTCCATTAATGCTATAAATCAATTGCTGTGTATTTTGCGCTACAACCTCAATCGACTGGCTTTCACCACAGGTTTCAACACTCACTGAACGACCATCACGATGCACAATGAGATCTAACTTTTGATCATCATATCGAAGTTTCAGTGGTAATGCTGAAGAAACTCCTGTGTTCCAATCTGTTTGCGCAGATGCATTTGTCAACAACGCTGCAACCAATGCTAAGCTTTCTAAATTTAGACTCTGCTTATTCAAACTCACATCACTTTGGAAATGCTGTTGAATAAAACCAGTGTTCACATCACCTTCCACCACAAGTGGATGACGTAATAAGTTAACTAAAAACTCCTTATTACTGTTTACACCTAACAGTACAGAATCATTTACGGCACGAGCAAGTAAACGGATCGCATCAGTACGAGTTTTACCATGTACGATGATTTTAGCCACCATTGGATCGTAGAATGGGCTAACTTCATCAGTTGGCATCATGCCGTGGTCGATACGTACGCCTTCTAAATCTGCAGGTTGCCAACGCAAGATTTTACCTGTTTGTGGTAAGAAGTCTTGGCGTGGATCTTCTGCATATAAACGCACTTCAATCGCATGACCATTCATGGTCAATTCTTCTTGTTTAAGCGGTAAAGTTTCACCGTTTGCGACACGAAGTTGCCATTCAACAAGATCAAGACCTGTGATCATTTCTGTTACAGGATGCTCAACTTGTAGACGCGTATTCATCTCTAAGAAATAGAATTCACCTGATTGATCAAGTAAGAATTCAACTGTACCCGCACCGACATAATCACACGCTTTGGCTGCTGCAACTGCGGCATTCCCCATCGCTTGACGAGTTTCTTCTGTCAAAACTGGGCAAGGTGCTTCTTCAACCACTTTTTGGTGACGACGTTGAATCGAGCAATCACGTTCAAATAAATACACGTAGTTACCATGCGTATCACCAAAGACTTGGATTTCTACATGGCGAGGTGCAATCACTGCTTTCTCGATAATCAGCTCGCCTGAACCAAACGCATTTTCAGCTTCAGAACGTGCTGTTTTTAGCGCTTCAATCAAATCAGCTTCTTGATGAACAAGACGCATACCACGTCCACCACCACCTGCTGATGCTTTTACCATTAATGGGAAACCTACTTTTTTTGCTTGATCTGCTAAAAAGTCGATGTCTTGTTGGTCGCCTTCATAACCCGGTACACAGGGTACGCCTGCTTCAATCATCGCGATTTTAGACAAACGCTTACTACCCATGAGCTCAATCGCACCTGCAGGTGGACCGATAAAGATAATGCCATTTTCTGCACATGCTGCAGCAAAATCAGTATTTTCTGATAAGAAACCATAACCCGGATGCACCGCATCTGCGCCAGTTTTCTTACATGCTTCGATAATATTTGGAATCGATAAATAAGATTCTGATACTTTTGAAGGACCGATATAAACCGCTTCATCTGCGACTTGTACGTGACGCGCATTTTTGTCGGCATCTGAGTACACAGCAACGGTTTCGTAACCTAAGGCTTTTGCTGTACGCATTACACGAGCAGCAATTTCACCACGGTTTGCAACTAATACTTTTGTAAACGCCATAGTTCCACCAATATTCTTTAGGCTCCCCTTTAATTTCGGGGAGCATATCCTTTTTAATTCACATTCATACAGGCGTTGGAATGTGGTTTATTCTGCCCAGCTTGGCTGACGTTTTTGGATAAACGCCATAGTACCTTCCATGCCTTCTGCACTTGCCACTGCTTCCGCGAATTGGCGTGCTGCATCATCTAATAACGGCCCCAATTCTTCTTTGGTGGTACGATGTAATAATGCTTTGGTTGCACGAGATGCCAATGGCGCACAGCGTTTGATTTGGGTAATCGTTTCTTCAAGTGCTGATGCAAGTTCAACTTCATCTGCAACCACTTGATGCACGATTCCCACCTCTAAAGCAGTTTGACCTTTAAAACGCATACCTAAAAGTGCTAAACGACGTGCTTGAGTTAAGCCAACACGGGTTACCACAAACGGTGCGATTTGTGCAGGTAAAATCCCTAAGCCAGTTTCAGGTAAGCCAAATTGTGCTTCTGCATGAGCAATCGCGACATCAGACACACATGCCAAACCAAAACCACCACCAAGTACCGCACCTTCAAGTACAGCAACTACAGTTTGTGGGGCTTGATCCACTTGCTCAATCATTGCACCAAAGGTACGGTTAAAATCGGTATAAGGTGTGTTATTACCCACTTCCATCGCTTTGGCACGGATACCTGCCATATCTTTGATGTTTCCACCTGCACAGAAATGACCACCTTTACCACGCAAAATTACAGCACGTACAGATACATCATCTTTAATTGCGGTAAATACAGCCTGAATGGATTCCACCATTTTTAGGCTCATGGCATTACGGCTTTCTGGATGATTTAACCATAAGGTTAAAATGCCACCCTCTTGCTCTAGGATGATGCTGCCATCAACTTCTAAATTGGCAATTGAACTTGATAATGTCATATCAGATCTCCTGCTTATTTTTTCTTACCAGGAAGGATGTCCATCATCTTACAGATAATGCCAAGCATGATTTCGTCCGCACCACCACCGATCGATACTAAACGACCATCACGGTAGAACTGAGCAGCTGGGTTATCAGCCATAAAGCCATTACCACCCCAGAACTGTAAGCAGCTATCTGCAACTTCACGCGTTAAACGACCCGCTTTCAGTTTTGCCATAGATGCCATTTGAGTCACGTTTTCGCCTTCGATATGCAATTGGCAAGCACGATATGTTAATGCTTTCAGTGCTTCGATCTCAGTCATTAATTCAGCAAAGCGGAAATGGATATATTGATTGTCAATTAACGGTTGACCGAAAGTTGTACGCTCTTTCGTGTATTGAATTGTTTTTTCGATACATTGCAACATACCGCCCATAGCATTTGCAGCACCCCACATACGCTCTTCTTGGAACTGAAGCATTTGCATCATAAAGCCCATGCCTTCTTGACCCACTAAGTTACGTTGTGGCACACGTACGTTGTCAAAGAACACTTGTGCAGTGGTACTAGAACGCATACCTAATTTATCTAATGGCTCAGAGAAAGTAATCCCCGGTGTATTGGCAGGAACCACAATCATTGACTTATTAAAGTGTGGTTTACCGTCAGAAGTATTCGCTAACAAACAGAAGAAGTCTGCTTGAAGCGAGTTCGTAATCCACATTTTATGACCATTAATAATATAGTCATCACCATCTTTTACTGCTGTCGTTTTAAGTGCTGCAACGTCAGATCCTGCTTGAACTTCAGAGACTGCAATCGCTGCAACTTTTTCACCTGCAACCGCTGGTGTTAAAAACTCATCACGTAATTCTTTAGAACCAAAACGAGCAATCGCAGGTGTTGCCATATCAGTTTGTACACCCATCGCAAGTGCAACACCACCAACATTGATACGACCTAGCTCTTCTGCAACCACCAAGTTATAAGAATAATCGAGTGCTAAACCACCGTTTTCTTCAGGTTTACAAATACCTAATAAACCCAAATCACCCATTTTTTTGAATACTTCATGGATTGGGAATCGACCCGCTTTTTCCCATTCTGCTGTATATGGGTTGATTTCATTTTCTACAAATTGACGTGTTGTACGGCGTAGCGCTTCATGTTCTTCAGTAAATTTCATTTTTGTCTTCCTTAAAATTTCAATATTTGTTTTTAATCTTTAATCCCTCCTAACCTTCCTTTGAAAAAGGGAGGAGCTTTCTCACTTCATTTAAGAAAGCTATTTCCTCTCCTCTTAGGAGAGGGTTAGGGTGAGGTAATAAAAGTTAGAATCTTGGTACACCAAAACGTGTTGGATTCAATTCACGTGCTTGTGATTCATTAATGGTTTGCAATAAGAAAATCAGCAATTTACGTGTATCACGTGGATCTATAATGCCATCATCATGCAACATCGCTGTGTTGAATAATGCAGTCGATTGCGACTCTAATTTCATTGCTGTCGATTGCTCTAAGAAGTCCAACATTTGCTCATTTGGCTCCATGCCAGATTCACGTTGTTTCGCTTCCGCAACAATACGAAGTACCTTACCTGCTTGCGCACCACCCATCACCGCAACACGAGAGTTCGGCCATGAGAAAATAAATTGTGGGCCAAGTGGACGACCACACATCGCATAGTTACCTGCACCGTATGAACCATGTGCAATGATCGAAATCTTCGGCACTGTACAATTCGCAACAGCTTGGATCAGTTTAGAACCATGTTTAATGATGCCGTTTTGTTCTGCATCTGTACCCACCATAAAACCTGTGGTGTTATGCAGGAATAAAATTGGGCGTTTGGTTTGTTCACATAATTGAATAAACTGCGCTGCTTTTGCTGCACCTTGTGGCGTAATTGGGCCATTATTAGTAATGATGCCTAAGTGCATACCACCGACTTTTGACCAACCACACACTGTATGTGAGTCATATTCGTTTTTGAACTCGAAGAAATCAGAATCATCAACAATACGGGCAATGATTTCTTTCATATCCAAAGGTTGTTTTGGATCTGAAGGAATGATGCCAAGCAATTCTTCTGCCGAGTAACGTGGCTCTTTATATTCTGGTGTTTCAAGCTTAACTTGCTCTTTCCAGTTTAAATGCTTAAAGATTTCACGTGCGATACGGATACCATCAGCATCATTTTCTGCTAAGTATTCTGCTGTACCTGCCACTTGTGCATGCATTTCTGCACCACCCAATTCTTCAGCAGTTGCCACTTCCCCTGTTGCTGCCAATAACAATGGCGGTCCTGCAAGCAACATTTCAGTTTGCTTACGTACAGTAATCACATAATCAGAAAGACCCGGTTGGTATGCACCACCTGCTGTTGCGTTACCATGGACTACAGAAACTTGTGGAATTCCTTTTGCAGATAAACGTGCTTGGTTGGCAAATGTTGTACCACCGGCAGTAAATACTTCTGCTGCGTAGTTTAAGTTTGCACCACCACTTTCTGCCAAAGTAATGATTGGTAATTTTTGCTCTAACGCAATTTGGTGTAAACGAAGGCTTTTGTGTACACCCATTGGGGCAATCGTACCGCCTTTGATCGCACTGTTATTGGCAGCCACCATACAACGTGTACCATTTACAAAACCAATCCCTGCAATGATCCCGCCACCTGCTTCTGAACCATCTTTATCATCATGCATCTTGTAACCCACAAGACCACACAACTCTACAAATGGAGAATCTGCATCGAGCAACATACGTACACGCTCATGCGGTAAAATCTTTCCTTTTTTATCAAACTTAGGCTTAGCTTTATAAGAACGATCTAGCGCACTTTTTTGAATCGCTCGAATCTCTTCAATTTGCTCGAGCAATTTCGCTTTATTCTGTTCAAATACTTCGCTTCCTACTGCAACTTCGGACTGAATCACTGCCATTCCGTTTCCTCCTTGTTCCTTATAATCTCGATTAATTCTTTTCGTCTTTTTTCTTTAGTACATCTGGAATAAATGCACGGTGGAAGCCGTTATAAGACTCACTATTTTCTGCAGATGATAATGGGAATACGCGTGTACCTTGTGAAGCAGCACCATCGATACGTACTGTCATCCCTGAAACAAAGTTGGCCGCTTCAGAAAGTAAATACACAATCGCTGAAGACACTTCCGATTCTGTTCCCATACGTTGTAAAGGCACATTGCCTGAAAGGTTTGGGATAATAAATTCCGCCACAGGGCCTGAATAGGTATCCATGCCTGATGAGATAATCCAACCCGGCGCTACGCAGTTTACACGTACACCTGATTTACCCCATTCCACTGCAGCCGTTTTGGTCAAGTTATCCACACCCGAACGTGCTGCACCTGAATGCCCCATGCCAGGCATACCGCCCCACATATCTGCTGCCATATTGACAATGGCACCACCATTTTTTGCCATCCACTGGTTATAGGCTTCACGCATTAAAAAGAACGTTGCGTGCAAGTTGTTACGGATCACCGCATCAAAACCATTGGCAGAAATACTTTCTAAAGTCGATGGGAACTGACCACCTGCGTTATTGACTAAACCATCAATGCGACCAAATTTTTCGATCACTTCCGCAATCATATTTTTGACTTGTTCTTCTTCGCGGTTATCACACACGATGCCATGTGCGTGACCACCATCTTCTGTAATTTCAGCAATCACTTTTTCAAGTTTTTCAATCTTACGACCTGTGATGACCACTTGCGCACCAAGTGATGCAAGCTCATGTGCCGTACAACGACCAATCCCCGAACCACCACCTGTCACAATCACGACTTTGCCAGCGAACGCATCATTTCTAAAAATTGATTGATAACCCATTGCGCATAATTCCATTTTTAATTGATGTAAATTTTCTGGATTGGGCATCATGGCGATGCCCAAAGCTGTGCTTACAATAAATTTGCAGGCACTTTCACTGGCATATCTAACAATTGTTGTGCAAAGGCTTTACCTTGTGGGTCAATACGTAAACTCGCAACACCACCACCACCAAGCGCATCAATCAATAAGAAGTTCATGGCATTTAAACCCGGTAATTCATAGCGACGAACTTCGCCACCCTCACCGCCTTCAAATACATGCTTCATATATTCAGCAACATTGGCTTCCGTTAAAGATGCACGAATCCAAGGTAAGAATTCTGGTTTACGTGCAAGTACACCGATGTTGCTGTAGTTACCTTTATCACCACTACGTGCATGTGCAACTTCAACCAATGGCACTTCGATTTCATTACCTGTTAAAGTTGCCACTTCACCTGTAGGAATCGTTGGAATCTCTGCAAGCGGCTCACCCTGTGGTACATCAACTTTATGACGCTCACCATTGATATCCACTTCAACATTTAGTTGAGATTTCTCTACCAAGAACGAGAATAATTTAATCACTGGAGATGGTTTTGGACGACCACCCACAATCCCTGTTAATGCAGGTGCCATACCTGTTGAAGCTTGCGCAATCTCAGATGCAAAGAACATACATGCTTCTTTAAACATATGTTTAACGGCAATTTTCACCACAACTTCACGAGGTTTTTGCACACGACGATTTGCGCCATACGTTGTTTCTGTACCTAAAATCTCAATTGATTTTTCAGTAAATGGTGGAATCGAACGAAGCGCCATTACACGCTCAACTTTATTTAAAATTGCATTAGAAACGGCATAAGCTTTTTCTTCTGCATCTTGGCCTGCAAGTAAGAAACTCACCAACACACGGTTACCATCAGGATAGGTTGTGCTTACTTTGTAATGTTGTGTCGGTGCTGTACCTTTTGCACCTGTCACCAATACACGGTGCTCGCCTACTTGCTCAAGTTTGACTTGGCTAAAGTCAGCAGTTACATCAGGCAATAAATAAGCTTGTGGATGACCAATTTCATACACAATTTGCTCGCCCACAGTACCTGTAGAAACTAAACCACCTGTACCATTTGGTTTAGTGACGATAAATGATGAATCTGCTTTCACTTCAACAATTGGGAAGCCCATGTTGTCAAAGCCTTCAACCAAACGCCAATCTGTGAAGTTACCGCCAGTACATTGTGCACCGCACTCAATCACGTGACCTGCAAGTGCAGCTTGTGCTAATTTATCGTAATCGTTTAAATCCCATTTGTATTCATGCAATAAAGGCCCAATCACAACAGCCGAATCCACGACACGACCTGTGATCACAATGTCTGCACCTAAATCCAGAGCATCACGAATACCTACGGCACCCAAATAAGCATTACTACTTGCGACATGTGGAGGAAGATCCTCACCATTAAACATTTCTTTTATATTTTGTTTTTGAAGTTCAACGTGCTGATCCATTAAATCATCACCAAGTACCACCGCAACTTTCAAATCTAAACCAGCATTTTTGATCACTTCTTGAAGTGCATCACGGCATGCCAATGGATTTACACCGCCAGCATTACTTACAACTTTGATTTTCTTGTCCGCAATTTTTTTGATGAGCGGTGTCATAACACGACTAACAAAGTCCAATGCATATCCATGAGAAGGATCTTTCATTTTGGCTTTTGCCATGATAGACATGGTGATTTCTGAAAGATAATCAAATACTAAATAGTTAATATCCGACATGTGTACCAATTGAAATGCAGCTGTGTTGGTATCTCCCCAGAAACCTGAAGCACAGCCAATTTTTACAATTTTTTGTTCGTCCTGAATATTTGTCATAACAATCTCATTATTCTGTTTAGAATTTGAGATTAATCTACCAAGCAAGCGCTTGGTTTGTAAAGTGCAAAATGTTATTATTATTTGCAAATCTGCTTATTGCGCTAAAATTTGCATGGAAGCAACGCGTTTAGAAAACAAAATAGGATAAAATAACAAGATGATCGCGACCTCTATTGACCAAATTCAACCAATAGCCTGCTTTGACGATACACCACGTGGTCGTTTACTTTTGGGGGCAGCTTATTTATTCCATAAACAAGGTTATGCCAAAACCACTGTTCGTGAACTCGCTCAGTTTATTGGTATCCAATCTGGAAGTTTATTTCATCATTTCAAAACCAAAGACGATATTTTGGCGCATGTGATGGAACAAACCATCATTTACAATCACGCTTGCCTTGAAAGTGCCATATCCACTTCAGACCATCCAGAGCAACAACTCAAGGCTCTGATTAAAGCTGAACTCGATGCGATCTCTGGGGATACAGGTTCCGCTATGGCTGTATTGGTCTATGAATGGTTTTCACTTTCTGAGGAAAATCAGAAGAAACTATTAAAATTAAGAAATGATTATGAAGGGATATGGCTGAGTGTCATCAAGGTATTACATGACAAAGGCAAAATTAAGCACGATCCTTTTATCTGGCGAAGACTGATTGGTGGTTCAATCGCTTGGACCGTAACTTGGTACAATCCAGAAGGGAAAATGTCACTTGATGAGTTAACCAATATCGTCTGGGATATGGCAATGAATGCTTAACTTTATATCTGATCAATTAAAAAAGGTGGCTTATCCACCTTTTTATTTCTTTTAGAAGCCCAGCTGTCGGCTTGCCAAATCTTTCATAATTTCCTCAGCTCCACCGCCTATCATATTCACTTTAACTTCGCGATATATACGTTCAGATTTCATGCCACGCATAAAGCCCATGCCACCTAGTGTTTGAACGGCTGCATCAGCACAGAATTGCATAGTTTGCGTTGCTACGTTTTTGAGCATACAAATTTGTGCAATCATTTCATTCCCTTGAAGTTCAGGACGCCCCATTTTATATGCCGTATCTTCAAGTAAAGCGCGAGTCGTTTGTAAACGTGTTGCCATATCTACCAATTTATGACGAACAACTTGATGATCTACCAAGCGTTTACCAAAAGTACGTCGCTGTTGAGCCCAATCTAGAGCTTCTTCATAACAAACTTTTGCATAACCATAACTACTCGCAGCCAAGAAAAAACGCTCCATATTGAAGTTATTCATGATAACAAAGAAACCCATATTCTCAGGACCAATCAAATTTCTTGCAGGCACTTTAACTTGATCGAAGTGTAGATGAGCGGTATCAGAAGCCCACCATCCCATTTTATCTAACTTCGTTTTTGTAATACCTGGTGTATGGGCATCAATCAGTAGCATTGAGATACCATTGGGTCCTTTTCCTTCAGGATCAGTTCGAACGGCAACGGTATAGTAATCAGCGCGAATACCAGAAGTAATAAAGGTTTTTTCGCCACTGACTACATAGTAATCACCTTCTTTTACTGCTTTTGTTTTAAGTGCTGCAACATCAGACCCCCCTCCCGGTTCTGTTATTGCTAATGCCGAAATCTTCTCACCTAATAAGATTTGTGGCAAAACCTCTGCTTTCACCTCTTCACTTGCAAAGCTATTGATTGGCGGTGCACCGATCATATGTGAAAGTAATGAAGCGATTAAACCTCCTGATGCAGCCTTTGCCAACTCCACACACCCCAATAAAGTATAGAATGCATCTGTATCAGGGATACCACCGTATTTTTCATCAAAACCTGATGCCATCAATCCAACTTCTGCAGCTTTTTTGTAGAGTTCTCGTGGAAAAGATTCGGCTTCATCCCACTCATTTACATAGGGAATAATTTCTTTTTCTACAAATTTTTTTACTGCATCTGCAAATGCAAAGTGTTCATCTGTGTAATAGATCGGATTGTATTGCATCAACTATGTCCCTGAAATTATTTAAATCCTCATAGGCATACTGACATTTATTGTTGTTTTTTTAATTGCAAGAATCATCAATCTTTTGGCATAAATTAACTGAATGGAGCTTCTTATTTAATTATAAGGGTTTAATTATTTTCAAATTCAATTTTTATATATAAAAAAACACCCCCTTGTATTGAAGGGGGTGTTTAGAATAATGAGCTGGCGATGACTTACTCTCACATGGGTAACCCCACACTACCATCAGCGCTAAGAGGTTTCACTTCTGAGTTCGGGAAGGGATCAGGTGGTTCACTCTTGCTATTGTCGCCAGCACAACTGTTGTGACTTTGCTTGGGTCTTATTCGCATGTATTGTTTGCGTGCCTTTGCTTGGTCAAAGAAGTTATTAACAGCTATTTGAGTTGCTTTA
>NZ_FOBK01000015.1:0-60620 GCF_900109815.1 Acinetobacter sp. DSM 11652 | reverse complement strand
GACAAATAACTTGATTTAGTTAGATAAAACGCTAAACTGCACCAATTAAAGCAACTCAAATAGCTGTTAATAACTTCTTTGACCAAGCAAAGGCACGCAAACAATACATGCGAATAAGACCCAAGCAAAGTCACAACAGTTGTGCTGGCGACAATAGCAAGAGTGAACCACCTGATCCCTTCCCGAACTCAGAAGTGAAACCTCTTAGCGCTGATGGTAGTGTGGGGTTACCCATGTGAGAGTAAGTCATCGCCAGCTCATTATTCTAAACACCCCCTTCAATACAAGGGGGTGTTTTTTTATACATAAAAATTGAATTTGAAAATAATTAAACCCTTATAATTAAATAAGAAGCTCCATTCAGTTAATTTATGCTAAACAATAAATGCCTTAGTGATAAGGCTAATATCATAAAAACAACCCAACTAATTAGTTGAAAAGCTAAATAATAAACAATAATGAATGGTTCAAAAAATGAATGATTTACAATGAAATTTTTATTTACAAAGAGCATCAAAGTTGACTATTAAATAAAATGCCAATCCTAATTTGCAGATTGAGTATTAAAAATCAAGATTTCAGTCGAAAGGTTATATAAGAATTCATTCTTAGTAACTAAGAATAAATATAAAACTCTTAAAACTTGAATTTTCATGATTTTTTATGCCAATTGAATTATTAATCAATCTATTAAATGAATAGTCCACTAGAAAGTTGTATAGACAAAAATCCTAATTTATTGCATTTATATAAAATATGAATCTAGGTTCATTATTTTAAAAATACTCACAATTGGAGGTGAGATAAAAATGACAGCGCAGACAATGAATGTGAATGCTGTAATTGATAATGCAAAATTTAAACCCTTTCATTTATCAATCGTATTATGGTGTTTATTTATCGTAATTTTTGACGGTTATGATTTAGCAATTAATGGCGTAACGTTGCCACTTCTTATGCAAGAGTGGGGTATGACTTCTGTCCAAGCTGGGTTATTAGCGAGCACAGCGCTAGCGGGAATGATGTTTGGTGCGATGCTTTTTGGTATGTTGGCAGATAAAATTGGTCGAAAAAAAGTTATTTTAATTTGTGTAACCTTGTTCAGTGGTTTTACTTTTTTAGGAGGATTCGCAAGTAATCCAACAGAATTTGGAATTTTAAGATTTATTGCTGGACTTGGTATAGGCGGTGTTTTGCCAAATTTAGTAACTTTAACTTCTGAATATGCACCACAAAAATTGAGAAGTACCTTAGTTACGATTATGTTTAGTGGCTATGCAGTTGGCGGAATTATGGCGGCTTTATTGGGTGTAAAATTTACACCTGAATTTGGTTGGCAGATTATGTTCTTTATCGCAGGAATTCCATTATTAGTATTACCGTTTATATGGAAGTATATGCCTGAATCACTAACATTTTTAGTGAAACAAAAAAATTATGAACCTGCCTCAGGAATTATTAATAAGATCAACGCAGATTTAAATGTTAATTCTACAACTCATTTGGTTCTAAACGAAATTAAACTACCTGATGCATCGGTTAAATCTCTTTTTACTGATAATAGAGCGACAACGACGTTGTTATTTTGGTGCTGCTTTTTTATGTGTCTTTTAATGACATACGCATTAGGAAGTTGGTTACCAAAGTTAATGATGGCTGCAGGTTATTCTTTAGGAAGTAGTTTAACGTTTTTACTTTCATTAAATATTGGCGCTGTCATCGGTACTATTGGTGGTGGAATTCTAGCAGACAAATTTCATCTCAAACCTGTAGTGATTTCGATGTTTGTAATTGGAGCTTTTGCTTTATTTGGATTAAGTTTCAATTCGCCGCCAATGGTTATTTATCTACTTGTGGCATTGGCTGGTGCAGCATCAATTGGTACAAGTATTTTAATATATAGCTATGTAGCGCAATCTTATCCAATTGCTGTACGTTCAACTGGGATTGGTTGGGCTTCAGCAGTAGGGCGTATAGGTGCAATTGTCGGCCCCATTGTCATTGGTATTCTTTTAGGAATGGAATTGCCGCACAAATGGAATTTCATTGCCGTTGCTATACCAGCAGTAATTGGTGCAATAGCCGTATTATGTATTAAAAGGACAAAAGTGATTGAAACAGTTCCTGAAAAAATAAAAATCGCATCTTCAATTACATAGTAGAATAAAAGCCTCATAAGAGGCTTTTTTTATAAATGTGATTTTAAAATTTTTTGATGCTCTTTAACCTGTTTGGCATAACGTTTACCTTGTTTTTTCATTTTTCGATTTGTGTTGTATCCAGTAGGTCCAACGTTGTAATAGGCCAGTGCTTTTTTCCAGCTACCAGCAGATTGATTATATTTTGATAGGATAAAAGTCCCACAATGTATATTAATATTTTCTTGAAAAAGGTCACCTGGACAAGATTGTTGCCAATATCTAGGGATAATTTGGGTAAGACCTACAGCACCTGCTGGTGATACTGCATAATTTCGATAACTCGATTCTTGTTGAATAAGAGCGGCCATTAACAGGGGGTCGACATCAAATTGTTGCGCACTTTGCACAATTAGTGGTGAAACCCTATTTGCGGTGTATGGGTGTACAGAGTATGCCTTTTGAATACCTGTTGAAAGTTTAGCGGCGCGTTTTTGTACTGAACCACCACCTAAAGATGAGCAACCGACAAACACGATACACGATGATAGAACTAAACTATATTTAAGGAAAGTAAAGGATGGGGGAGGTGATTGTAAACGTTGTAAAAAAAGCAAAATAGTAACCGTACAAATTCAATTTGCAAAAATCATAAGTAAGCTAGTGATTGGGGTCAAGCCCTAGATAAATTGGAGTGTTGTAGTTTTGCAATATATTGATGAGTAAGATAAATAGATCAGAAAAACTTTAAAATTGATTCAATATTTTCTTATAATAATGCCATTATTAAATGCCTGAAATCATCATGACGCCAGCTTGTAAATTTCTAAAAAACAAAAAGATAGATTATTCTGTTCATGAATATGAGCATGATCCTAATGCTGAAAGTTTTGGTTTAGAAGCAGCTCAAAAATTGGGTTTATCTGAACATGAAGTTTTTAAGACACTTCTAGTGACAGATGATGTCAATTATTTTGTGACAATTTTACCAGTGGACCATCAACTTAATTTAAAAAAGGCGGCGAATGCTTTCAGTTGTAAAAAACTTAAAATGGCTGATCCGAAAGTGGCTGAGCGTCTGACCGGTTACTTAGTGGGTGGGATTAGTCCAATTGCTCAAAAAAAGCGACTTAATACAGTCATTCACCAATCGGCAAGTTCTCTTAAAAAGGTGTACGTGAGTGGTGGAAAACGAGGGCTAGATATTGGATTAGATCCTCAATCATTGGCCCAAGTATTAGATGCTCAATTTAAGGACATTGTGGATCACACTTAATGTTTGATCAATACATTTGACGTAGATTGGTTAGATATTCTTGAGCGATAAAAATTTCTTGATCATCAGTTGGGCATACCTTGTTCCATTGATGTTCTTGATCTAATTCCCAAGCACGTTGATTATCGTTCAGATAATTCAGTAGACCATCTTTAATAATCGTTTTCTTTAGTTTTTTATCTTCAATCGGAAAACAAGTTTCTACTCTTGAAAATAAATTACGTCCCATCCAGTCTGCACTTGAACAATATAATTTCTCATTGCCTTGATCTAGAAAATAGTAGACCCGTGTGTGTTCTAAAAAACGTCCTACAATGGATCTGACGCGGATATTTTCTGATAACTGTGGTACTTGAGGTCTTAATGAACAGATGGAACGAATGATCAGATCGATTTGAACACCTGCATTTGACGCTTGATAAAGTGCCGCGATTAATTTAGGTTCAGTTAAAGCGTTAACTTTGATAATAATATGCGCTTTATGACCAGACTTAGCATGGTGGATTTCATTGGCAATGAGTTTTAAAAGCTGTTCATGCAAGGTAAAAGGTGCATGGAACAGCTTTTTAGGCTTTGCCATTTTTCCCATACCTGTCAATTCTTGAAAGATTTTATGGACATCTTCACAAATGTCATCATCAGTGGTCAGAAGACCGTAATCGGTATACATTTTTGCATTACCAGCATGATAATTGCCAGTTCCCAAATGAACATACCGTTTCAGATGATCTGCTTCTCTACGAACAACTAGAATCATTTTAGCGTGAGTTTTATAGCCCACGATGCCATACACAACAACAGCTCCAGCTTCTTGTAGGAGGTTGGCGACCAGGATATTGGATTCTTCATCGAATCTAGCACGTAATTCAATAATCGCAGTAACTTCTTTACCATTTCGTGCTGCTTCTGCTAAGACCTGAACGATCTCTGAATCTGGTCCGCTGCGATAAAGAGTTTGCTTAATTGCCAAGACATTAGGGTCTTTTGCAGCCTCTTTTAACAGGTTGATGACGGGTGAAAATGAGTCAAAAGGATGATGTAAAAGGACATCACGTTGTTTTAATACATCAAATATACTTTTTGATTGTCTCAATATCTTCGGTATCACGGGTTGATAGGGTTTAAACTTCAAATCTGGACAATCAAAATCTGAAAATAATCGAGCTAAATTTACAGGACCTTGAACACGATAGAGTTGTGAAGGTTCTAAAGAAAATTGTTCAAGTAGATATTGGTTAATCGCTTCTGGGCAATTGTGATCAATTTCAAGTCGAACTTCACGTCCAAATCTTCGCGAAGAAAGTTCATCTTTAAGAGCAACTGCCAGATCGTCTACATCGTCAGCTAAATTTAAGTCAGCATTGCGTGTAACACGGAATTGGTAGCATCCTGTCGCCTTCATTCCTGGAAATAAGTCATTGATATGTTGTTGCAGAATAGCCGACAACAGGATGTAATGTTGCTTACCTTCGCATAAGTCATCAGGAATTTTGACCGTCCTTGGCAAAGTTCTCGGTGCAGGTACGATCGCGAGCTCAATCTGACGACCAAAAGCATCTTTACCTTCAAGCGTGACAATAAAATTAAGGCTCTTATTGACTAAACGGGGAAAAGGATGGGCAGGGTCTAAACTGATGGGCGTGATTACTGGTTGAATAAATTTACTGAAGTAGTTTTGAATCCATTCAGTATATTTATCTAAAATTCCATGATATTGGATAAATTCGATACCATAAGATTTAAGTTGAGGAATGAGCTCGTTATTAAGTATCTGATATTGTTCTTGAACCGCATGATGCGTTGTTTTAGATATTTGTTCTAAAATAATTTCATTGGGAAAGGCATCAGGCGCAGTAGTTATTTGATTTAATTCGATCTGTTTTAAAAGTCCAGCAACGCGTATTTCAAAAAACTCATCTAAATTCCGAGAAAAGATGATTAAAAAATTTAGTCGCTCTAATAAGGGGTGGTGAGGGTCTTTAGCTTGAGCTAAAACTCGTTTATGGAATTCTAATAATGAAAGTTCGCGATTAATGTAAGTGTCTGAATTGTGTTGAAAGTTTTCAAAAGAGTGCATAGTACCAATTATTGCTTTTTGAGCCGTCAGGAAAGACCTTGCAGCGATGGTACGTTTGATGTGTGACAGTAATATTACATTGATTGGTATATATTCGATAAATATATATAATTGGATTTATTTTATTTTAATCAAAAAAGCACACAATAAGTGTGCTTTTTTTAAATCAATTAGGGCTTAGAAATCGTAACGGAAACCTAAAGATAAACCTAAAGCATCCTCACCTTTGAAACCCTTCACATTATTTGTACGTGCTTGTTCCCATGGTGTAAGGCTTGAGTTTTTGTCATTAAGCACAGTTGCGACGTTACCGTAAACACGAACTGCTTTATCAAGACGATGTTCAAGTCCTAAAGCAATGAGTGTTGCGTTCGCATCTTTAGCATCTACATCACGGTGCATCACTTGACCACGGATATATGTTTTTGGTGCAAATTTATAATCAGCTGCAACACCAATGACTTGTGCATCAGGATTTTTTACGTCATTGTCATGAGTCATATATTGATATAAACCACCAATATTTAGCTCAGGTGTGATTTTATAAGCACCAGCTAAACGGAAGCCATCACGTTCGCCGCGAGTCGCATCTTCTTCATAGTGTTCATAAGCAGCTGCGAAATCAACAGGACCTTCTTTATAGGTCAATGCAAGATCGTAAGCTTTATTCTTTTTAGAGTCGCCTTTCTTTTGAATAACTTCACCAGTATCTTTATCTACAATTGTTTCCGTGAAGCCTGGAGAATTGCTTTCGTGCAATGAAAGTGCTGCTAATACATTGAACCCATTTCCGAATTTTGGTGATTTATATTCGATGGTATTTTCATTACGCTCATCAAAACGTAAGTCACCAGCACGTGTTACATTACGTAAATCACCTACTTGATCGCCGAAATAGTTAACTGGACCACGTGCTATTTTAAAAGGGCTATCAAAACGACCGACACGAGTTTGACCGAAATTACCTTTTAAACCAACAAATGTATCACGTGTTGCAAAATCAACACCTGAATTTTGTCCACCGCTAGCAAAGTTGATTTCTTGTTCAATTTGACCAAAAACAGTCATATCATTTTCTAGTTTCTGTTCAACTTTAAAGCCTAGACGAGATGAATTAGATGATAAACCCACTTCATTATAATCTTTACCATCATCAAGGTAATCTAATGAAACATGCGCACGACCATAAATTTTAACGTCGGCTGCCATTGCGATTGATGGTGTAATTAGTGTTGCCCCAACTGCTAATGCACAAAGTGTTTTTTTCATTTCTAGCTCCAGTAAAGACTGATTTATTGTCCTAATAATCATGATCAGTAGTTTTTTTGTAACTACTGTTCTCTATTGGTGCTAAGTATTCATTACAAATAAGTCAGTAATATTAAGAATTTATTTCATTATCATGAAAATGGATAGAAACAATTTATAGTAATCAAAAGGCATAAAACAAAAAAAAGGAGCCAAAGCTCCTTTTTTTATGAGGATCTGTTATAAAGCAGCTTTAATCTTCTCAGCCAAAGCCTTGATACGCTCTTGATCACCCATTTGTGCTGCGTGTTTACCCAGTTCATGAATTGAACTTGGAATAAGATGGAAGTGAACGTGAGGCACGGTTTGCCCAGCTGCAGCACCAGATAACTGCATCAACACTATACCTTTTGCATCTAGTGCTGTTTCAATCGCTTTTGCAATTTTTTGAACGATTTGAATCGTGTACGCTGCAGTGTTTGGATCTAAGTCGAGTAAAGTTACGGCAGGTGATTTAGGGATGACTAAAGTATGACCATCTGCCTGAGGCATAATGTCCATAAATGCAAGAACTTGCTCATCCTCATACACTTTAATTGCAGGAAGTTCACCACGTAGAATTCTTGCAAAAATATTTTGATCATCGTAAGCCATAACTATTCCCAGAATGTAATTAGATTGAATTATTTACAGTTCAATTCTTTCTGACGTTGCTTAATGGAGTCAAGCTTTTGTTGCTCTTTTTCTGAGAACTTAGGTTTAGTTGTATTGCAATTTTCATTGCCGAACTTTGCCTTAGTATCTGGATCTTTAAAACAGAAGCCTTTTGATGCATAGATGATGTTGTAATCATCTTTAAGTTTTTCACACTCTTTTGTAGTGTCGGCAAAAGCATTAACCCCAGCTGAAACAGATACAGCAGTAATTAAACCTAATAAAAACTTATTCATGAGTATCCTCATTTAGAAATGGACATTTGATATTGTCACATTTCAATTATATGGGCTTTATATGTGAATTCAATGGCGAAAATTTATTCTAAGGTAATTTT
The DNA here is from genome assembly GCF_900109815.1 of Acinetobacter sp. DSM 11652. Classification (NCBI taxonomy): domain Bacteria; kingdom Pseudomonadati; phylum Pseudomonadota; class Gammaproteobacteria; order Moraxellales; family Moraxellaceae; genus Acinetobacter; species Acinetobacter sp. DSM 11652. The sequence goes on along the minus strand of NZ_FOBK01000015.1, from coordinate 52,830 downwards.
GCTCCATGATTCGTACATTTTAACTGCTGTCGAAAAATCACTATTAGGTTCAGCTATTGCATTAGCAGCACCAATTAGACTTTGAGTAAGCGTAATGACAGGTGCGGATAATTTTGCTTGATGAATGAGGTCTACTGCGATACCAGTGTCTTTGTTCAGTAACGGTAAGGCAAAAGTATTTGGAAAACTTCGATTTAATACCCGTTGAGGCAATACATTTTCAGTCACACCACTTTTACCACTTGAAGCATTGATGCACTCTAAAGCTTCATTTAAATCCACACCATGTGCTTTAAGTGCAGTAAAACCTTCAGCAGCGGCACATAAGTGAACAGCCAAGAGCATGTTGTTCACTGCTTTCACAGCAAAACCAGATCCTGAGTCTCCTACATGCTTAATCAGTTTACCCATGGCTTGCATTGCTGGTAATGCAGCTTCAAAAGCCGCTTTTTCACCACCAACCATGAAGGTTAAAGTCGCATTTTCAGCACCAATAGTTTGTCCGCTAACCGGCGCATCTAGAAAATATACACCTTTTGATTTTAAAAAAGCTTGTTGTGCTTTAGCTGCATCAGGCACGCCACTGGTACAGTCTACCCAAATTGATCCAGATTTAATGTCGACTTGATGAATGATCTCATTGACTTGCTGACTCGTTGGTAAGCAACTAAAAATGATATCAGCTTGGGCAGCTTCTTGAAGTGATACAGCTTGTGTTTGATATTCAGTTGCATGTTGTTTGGCTTTCTCGAAATTTCGATTCCATACCAAAACTGATTCATAGTGTTTGGGTAAATGAGCTGCCATACGGTAACCCATTGCGCCTAATCCAATAAATGCAACTGTCGTCATTTTCTTTACTCTATTTGTGTTGAACGCTCTGCTAACCAGTGAGCAAGTTCAGGCCAAAATTGATCGGCACTTTTTTGACTCGACATTAAACCTAAATGCCCACCAGGAATAAGAGTAAACGTGACATCACGACTATTTGTCAATTCAGTCAATGGTCTAACAGCATCAGCTGTGACCATTTGATCGCTTGAACCCGCGCCAATCATAAGAGAGCAGTCTATATTTTTTAATTCGATTTTCTTATCTTGAAGTTCGATATAACCATTTTTTAGCGGATTTCTTAACCAGACATTGAATAACATATCTTGGTTTACCCCAGCAGGATAATCAATCATATGATTGAGGAAATAACCTAAAGTGGCATGTTCATGCAAAAGTTTTTTATCATCAAGATTCAGTAATAATTGTTTATGGCCTTCATACCAACCTTTTGGATCTAAAATTTTAAATCCAATTGCATTTAAAATACCTGGGGAGTGAATGAGGCGCTTAGGAATACGACCGTTATAAACTTTATGTTTGAGTAGACGAGTTCTTTCAAGATAGCGATTCATCTTAGCATATAGCTTTCCGATACTACCTGAAGCAAAGCTATCAATTGGACTACCTAAAACGATTAGATTTTTTACATGGTTCGGCTGTCTGAGCGCTGTGTACAACAGAACAAATATTCCCGCCATACTCCAGCCATGTAAAGAAATTTGATCAGATTTAGCGTGTGTGCGTATTTGATCGATACAATTCGGGATTGCATCATCAATAAAACCTAAAAAGTTGAGATCGCGATCTTTATAGCTAAAGTGTCCCCAATCCAATAAATACACATCAAAACCTTGCTCTGTATAATATTTGATAAGAGAACGGTATGGATAAAGATCATAAATATCCATCTTGATCGCTAAAGGCGCGACAAAGACCAATGGCTCAACATATTTTTTATTTTCAGATGCGTAATATCGAATTTTACTCGATTTATGAGTACCTATCACTTCATACGGCGTTGCTTGAGATAAAACCAAAGATTTACCGTAAAAAATGCGTGTCCCTAAATTTTTTAACTTGCTTTGTTTAGAACGCCAGTTAGTTTTTAAATGTTCCATGAAGGTTGAAGATCTCATAAGCATGTGATTTGAACGAAGTCTAAGCGATATTTATATATTTTACCTTGACCTTAAATGCTTTGGGCGCTCAAAATGTTGGCAATTATTCACAAAGGCAGTTTTTAGGACTGATTTAGAGCAATGAGCCAGCAAGACGACATTGAATACCAACTTGATACATTAGCACTTCGTACAGGTCATACGCGCAGTTTTGAAGGTGAGCATGCTGAACCGATGTTTCTAACTTCTTCATTTGTATATGCAAATGCAGCAGAAGCAGCAGCTAAATTCTCTGGGAAAGAGCCCGGTAATATTTATTCTCGCTTTACAAACCCAACAGTCGCAATGTTTGAAAAAAGATTGGCTGCAATGGAAGGTGCTGAACGTGCAGTGGCAACAAGTACGGGTATGGCTGCGATCATGGCGGTGGCGATGTCATTCTTAAAGGCTGGTGATCATGTTGTATGTTCTCGAGCAGTATTTGGTTCAACCGTGGCCTTATTTGAAAAATACATTTCTAAGTTTGGTGTGACTGTCAATTTTGTTGATTTAACAGATTTAGATGCTTGGAAAGCTGCGATCAAACCAGAAACTAAACTACTATTTGTAGAATCTCCGTCAAATCCATTATCGGAAATTGCTGATATTCGTGCATTAGCAGATATCGCGCATGAAAATGATGCCTTACTCGCAATTGATAATAGTTTCTGTACGCCAGTGCTACAACAACCATTAAAATTGGGCGCGGATCTAGTTGTCTATTCAGCGACAAAATATTTAGATGGTCAAGGTCGTGCGTTGGGTGGTGCTGTCGTAGGTAGTCATCAATTACTTGAAGAAGTTTTTGGCTACGTTCGTACAACTGGGCCTTCTATGAGTCCGTTCAATGCTTGGGTTTTCCTAAAAGGTTTGGAAACGCTTCGTCTACGTATGAAGGCTCATTCTGAAAGTGCACAAAAGATTGCTGAGTGGCTTCATCAGCACGATAAAATCGAGAAAGTATTCTTTGCTGGCTTAGCGGATCATGTAGGTCATGATTTGGCTAAACAGCAACAAAAAGGTTTTGGTGGTATCGTTTCATTCGTGGTAAAAGGTGGGCGAGAAGCTGCTTGGAAAGTGATTGATCACACTCAATTTATTTCTATTACTGGAAATCTTGGGGATGCAAAATCAACGATTACTCATCCTGCAACGACTACTCATGGTAAATTGTCTGATGAAGCGAAGGCTGCAGCTGGCATTGCAGAAGGTTTAATTCGTCTTTCAGTAGGTTTGGAAGACGTTGATGATATTATTGCAGACATTCAACGTGGTCTTGATTTAGTCTAATTTAAATTTGTTCGGAGTATACAAATGAACATTAACATGCTTATGCAACAAGCACAGCGCATGCAAAAGGAAGTAGAGTCCAACATCAAGAAAGCGAAAGAAGAGCTTGCACAGAAAGAAGTGCATGCTGAAGCTGGTGGTGGTTTGGTAAAAGTGACAATGACTTGCCGTAATGTGGTAAAACGCATTGAAATCAATCCAGAATTACTTCAAGACGATCCAGATATGATTGAGGATTTGATTGCAGCTGCTATGAATGACGCTGCACGCCAAGCCGAAGCGATTTCAGAAGAAACAATGAAGTCTGCAAATAGTGGTATGGGATTACCTCCTGGCTTGTCAGGTTTATTTTAAGGATATTGCCGAGTGTTCAGCGAACGGTTTGACCAACTCGTCCAAGCACTGCGAATTTTACCAAGCGTTGGGCCTAAGTCGGCTCAGCGCATGGCGTTGCATTTGATCATGAAGAATAAGCAAGGTGCTTTGGCATTATCTGAAGCACTTAGCGATGCCGCTGATCATATCCATGAATGTTCTATTTGCCACTCATTGACTGAGAATGAGGTGTGTGACATTTGTCTGTCGCAAGACCGAGATGATACCTTGCTCTGTGTGGTTGAATCTCCTGCAGACGTGATGGCAATTGAGCAAAGTGGAAGTTTCAGAGGCAAATATCATGTATTGGGGGGGCATTTATCTCCTTTAGATGGTATAGGGCCTGAAGAGGTTGGCATACCTGCATTAGTTCAACGCTTAGCTGAAGGTCAGGTAGCAGAGGTTATTCTCGCTACCAATGCAACGGTTGAAGGACAGGCTACGGCACATTATTTGGTAGAAGCTACACGTCATTTGAATATCAAAATGACACGTATTGCTCAAGGTGTACCACAAGGGGGTGAGCTTGAGTATGTCGATAGTCACACCTTAAGCCAAGCAGTTCATAATCGTATGCAAATGAAATAAGCACAAATTGTGCTTATTTTTTTGATTAGAGAAATATCACTTTTCTGAATAGTTTTTTAGTCAAAAAAAATATTAAATTTTTCATGTTTTATAACTATTTACAGTGTATACATAGATTTGCTTGACGCTTTAATTGAAAATTTATATTTAAAATTGATAATTTAAGCTAAAATACATCTCGATACCAATCTAGCACATTGTTTTTTATGATGTTTCAATTTATCCAAGAGCAAAAAGAACTCGAGCATGTTTTGACACTAATGAGTCAACAAGATGTTTATGGTTTAGATACTGAATTTATCAAAGTTGATACACTATGGCCAAAATTGGGTGTCTTGCAAATCAATGTCGCAGATCAGGTGTTTTTATTAGACGGTACACGTCTAGATTTTTCGAGTTTCTGGCCTAAAGTTTTTGCTGCAAAGCAAAATATTTTCCATGCTTGTGGTGAAGATATTGATCTGATTTACCATTATTCAAAAGGCAATCATCTTAATAATGTATTTGATACTCAGGTGGCTTTGTCTTTTCTCGGACACGGATTACAGGTCAGTTATCAAAATGCGCTTAAAGAAATTTTAAATATAGAAATTGATAAAGATCAAACACGTTCAGATTGGCTTGCACGTCCTTTAACTGAAGAGCAAAAAGCATACGCAGCGAATGATGTCTTATATATTATGAATTTAGCCGATGCGCTAAAAAATGAATTAGAGAAAAAAGGACATTATCAGTATGTACTAGAGGATTGTAAGAGCCTCACGCTTGAGATTGCGACAGAAACGCCGAAAGAGAAACTATACGAAGATGTCGGAAATTATAGACACTCTCGAAAGCAGTTAATGCAGCTACAATTGCTCAGTGTTTGGCGTGAAGAAATGGTGAAGGCTTTAAATCAGCCTCGAAGTTTTATTCTGAAAAATGCCACTATGATTGATTTGGTGGAAAAAAATCCAAAAAATACATTTCAATTATCCCAAGTTAAAAATATTCGTCCGAATGTGGTTCGTGAGCACGGTAAAACGATTTTGGATATTATTGCGTTGCTGCCCCCAATGGAAGAATGGCCATTACGAATTGCTCGACCAATTAAACATTCATCTAAAGATATTACACATGATGTTGATAACATGATTGGTAATCTTGCAGAAGAGTTGGTGATCCCCAAAGAAGTGTTAATGCGAAAAAAATGGCTCGGGGCTTTATATCAGCATGTGGTTTTTCATGGCGATGAACAAGACTTACCTCAATATTTACTCGGTTGGCGTTATGATTTACTGACGAAGCCATTAATTGAGTTGCTTCATAAAGATGCACAATATTTGAGTATGCAAATGAAAGTCAATGAATGACTTCTCTCAAAATTTGATTAAAGAATTACCAGTCATCCTAAACTAGACTGATGCGTTAACAAACGCTAATGTTTCGCCGTTTTTTTTGATGTATGCTTTGCTTTGAGTTTAAAAGGTGTTGTTTGAATCATGTGGTGTGAAATCTACAAATCTAGTAAGAAAGACGAAATGTATATTTACGTTGCGCGTCCTGAACAAGCGGAAAACCAAGAAGCTGTTGATCCGTTATCAGTATTATCTGATGCAATGAAAAATGCATTTGGCCGAGCGACATTTGTGATGTCACTGGAATTACATGCAGAACGCAAATTAGCGCGTGCAAATGTTTTACATGTGATGGATTCAATTCAGACGAAAGGATTCTTTTTACAATTGCCGCCTGAAGGATTGATCAATCCTAATGCGGTAGAGCCAGAGGGACTACGCGGTGCGTGATAATCAAGTTGGAGGATGGGATCAGTTTGTTTCAATGTTGGATTCAATTCCAGAATATAACATTGCAATTACCGTCTATATTCTCGGAACTTTGATTATTCTGTGGTGTTGGTACGGCATAGCGAAACGCCTACCTTCACCTTTAGGTGGAGTGACTTGGATTTTTGTGTTTGCTATTTTGGCAACACCAACGATTTCTGAAGGTCCTAATTCCGCCTTAGCACCTGCAACTTTTGGTTTGATCTTTGGGGTATTAACAAAAGATTCACCTTTGATCTGGTCTAATTTCTCATTGATTGCCTTTGTTATTGCTTTAGGGTTATTGGCAGGTTATTTCTGGACTAAGTACGCTTCTAAACAAAAGAATCCGAGACACACATCGTCAGTGAAGACACCACCACTTTAATTATCCAAATAAAAAAATAAGGTTTCATTATGTCTGTTGATGCACATCAATTTACGGGTACAGATCAATATATCGCCACAGATAGTCTCAAGCTTGCTGTGAAGGCCGCTCGAGCGTTGCAAAAGCCTCTTTTAGTGAAGGGTGAGCCAGGTACAGGTAAAACATTATTGGCTGAACAAGTTGCTGATAGCCTGGGTTTAAAACTGATTACTTGGCATATCAAATCAACGACGAAGGCTCAACAAGGTCTTTATGAATACGATGCCGTTTCAAGATTGCGCGATAGTCAATTGGGTGATGAGCGTGTTTATGATATTAAAAACTATATTAAACCAGGTAAATTGTGGGAAGCATTTACCTCTGAAGAACGTTGCGTTTTATTAATTGATGAGATTGATAAAGCAGATATCGAGTTCCCAAATGATTTGCTTCATGAACTAGACAAAATGTCATTCTTTGTTTATGAAACTGGTGAAACAATTACTGCAACACAGCGTCCAATTGTGATCATCACTTCAAATAATGAAAAAGAACTTCCTGATGCTTTTTTACGCCGTTGTTTCTTTCATTATATTGAATTCCCAGATGAACAGACCATGCGTGAAATTATTGCAGTTCATTTTCCAAGAATTTCAACGACATTGGTCAGTGAGGCACTTCAGGTCTTCTTTAAGCTTCGCCAAATACCTGGTCTTAAGAAGCCACCTTCAACTTCTGAATTAATTGATTGGTTAAGCTTATTGATGGCTGATGATATGCCTGAAGATATTTTAAGAAACCATGATAAGTCAAAAGCAATTCCACCGCTGTATGGTGCGCTCATCAAAAATGAGCAAGATGTGCAGCTACTTGAGCGCCTCGCATTTATGACTCGTCGATAGGTGATACTATGTTCGTAAGACTGTTTTACACCTTGCGAAAATACGGAATCCCCGTAACGACGCGCGAGCTGATTGATCTGAATCAAGCAATTAGTCTAGGTTTGGTTTTTGCAGATCAAGATGATTTTTATCAGCTTGTGAAGACAGTCATGGTCAAGGATGAGCGTTACTTCGATAAGTATGATCGTGCTATGAAGGATTATTTTCAGGGCATTCAAACCTTTGATGTAGATGATTTACTCAGTAAAGTTAATCAACTTCCTAAAGAATGGTTTGATTTAGAACTCCTTGAAAAACACTTAACGCCAGAGCAACGTGAAGCACTGCAAAGAGCAGGTTCTTTAGAAGAGCTCATGAAAATGCTGGAAGAGCGTTTGCGTGAGCAACATAAAAAACACCAAGGTGGTAATCGTATGATTGGCACTGGTGGCACTTCACCGTTTGGAGCTTTTGGTGATCACCCAGAGGGGGTGAGAATTGGAGGGCCGGGACGTAAAAAATCTGCGGTGAAAGTGTGGGAACAACGTAAATACCAAAATCTTGATGATGATCAAATTTTGGGAACACGTCATATGCAAATGGCGTTGCGTCGTCTGAGAAAATTTGCGCGTCAAGGTGCTGAAGAAGAGCTTGATATAGATCAAACGATTCGCGAAACGGCTAAGCAGGGAATTCTTGATGTACAGATGGTGCCAGAGCGTCGTAATCGAATTAAAGTTTTAATGTTGTTCGATGTAGGCGGTTCTATGGATGCCTATATTGCACAATGTGAAAAACTGTTTAGTGCAGCCAAAACAGAATTTAAGACTTTAGAATATTTCTATTTCCATAACTGTCTTTATGATTACGTGTGGAAAGACAATCATCGCCGTACTTCGACAAAAATGAATACCTTAGATTTATTTAATACCTATGGTAAAGATTATCGAGTGATCGTTGTTGGTGATGCAAGTATGGCGCCATACGAATTAAAATCTGCTGGTGGTTCTGTCGAATACATGAATGAAGAGTCGGGTGAAATTTGGTTGCGTCGTTTGCGCCAGCATTATGAAAAGACGGCTTGGTTGAATCCTGAAACTGAGAATTACTGGCATTACACTCAAACGATAGGAATGATCAAAGAAATATTTGAAGATCATATGTATCCAATGACTTTAAAAGGCATTGAAGATATGACTAAATTCCTCTCGCGCTAACTTTTTTAAATTATATTCATCTAAAGGATCTTGATATGAGCTATCAAATCAATGGTGTGGCATTGCCAAATGAAGAAGGTTTTTTTGGTGAATATGGTGGTCAATTCATTCCACCTCATTTAAAAGCAGCAATGGATGAAATCAATGTTGCTTATGAAGAAATTCGTAAAACACCTGAATTTCAAAATGAGCTTTCAGAGCTGTTTGCGCATTATGTAGGTCGTCCAAGTCCTTTATTTCATGCCAAACGACTTTCAGAACAATTGGGCGGTGCTCAAATTTATCTGAAGCGTGAAGATTTGAACCATACAGGTGCGCATAAAATTAACCATTGTTTGGGTGAAGCATTACTAGCCAAATACATGGGCAAGAAAAAAGTCATTGCTGAAACTGGGGCAGGTCAACATGGTGTCGCATTAGCCACCGCTTGTGCTTTGGTTGGTATCCCGTGTGAAATTCATATGGGTCAAGTTGATATTGAAAAAGAACATCCAAATGTCGTGAAAATGAAAATTTTGGGTGCGAATCTAATCTCAGTCACTCGTGGAACAGCAACATTAAAAGATGCTGTTGATAGTGCTTTCGAAGAGTATTTGAAAGACCCTGATAGCTTTATTTATGCCATCGGATCAGTCGTTGGTCCACATCCATTTCCTAAAATGGTGCGTGATTTCCAAGCAATTATCGGTGATGAAATTAAAGTTCAATCACAAGAAAGATTTAACAAATATCCTGATTATATTGTTGCTTGTGTTGGCGGTGGCTCAAATGCAATGGGAGCATTCAGTGCATTCCTTAATGATGGTAGTGTGAAATTGATTGGTGTTGAACCAGCAGGACATGGTTTAAATACTGACCAACATTCGGCAACATTAACTTTGGGTAAACCAAGTCAACTTCATGGGATGGCGTGTTATGTGCTGGAAGATGAAAATGGCGAGCCATTACCTGTGCACTCGATTGCTTCTGGATTAGATTATCCTGGTGTGGGGCCTCAACATAGTTTCTTAAAAGATATTGGTCGTGTTGAGTACTCAACAGCAACTGATGAAGAATGTCTGAATGCATTCATGACTCTATCTCGAGTTGAAGGGATTGTGCCTGCATTAGAAAGTTCACATGCGGTTGCTTGGGCAATACGTGAAGCTCCACAACTGTCCAAAGATACCATTGTGGTAGTGAATTTATCAGGTCGAGGTGATAAAGACTCGGACTATGTGGCAGAAAAATTAGGTTTAAATTAACACATAAAAAAACCAGCTTAGGCTGGTTTTTTTAATTACATTTCTGGTGGTTCTTCATTCAAAGGCGTAAGAATATTTTCAAAAGAGGAAATTTCAATAGGAATGAGCTGCGTTTCGATTGAAAGATCTTGAACAAATGTTTCAGTCGCTTGTTGAGCTTGTTGAGCTTGTTGAGCTTGTTGAGCTTGTTGAGCTTGTTGAGCTTGTTGAGCTTGTTGAGCTTGAACCATGGTTTTCATAATTTCATCAGCTGGCGCACTTAGTTCGTGTGCTTTTTTGCTGTCATATTTGGTGGCAAGTTCTTTTAAAATTGCGTAAGACAAATAACTCGTAAATGCTGGATTCTCAGATTTAGCCTTGGATGGAAGTAGAGAAACACAAGCGGCATGAAATAAACCATGTTGTACGTATGTTGCATTGAATGCAGGATCTTTAGCTTTATCAGGATCACCTAAATAACCAATTTTGAAGCCAATTTCAGATGCAGCACAAGCATTGGTCACTTCTGAAGAGGGATTGCGATAGTCAGCATTTTTTTTGAAATACAGCACTTCTGCGATCGACATCATTTCATCTTGAATTTCTTTGAGTCGCCCATCTAAGTTTGGGACTGCAAAATAATTTTTTAACTTAAATAGTGTTACAGTGCCTTCGAGCCATTTTTGAGGTTGGTCTGTATAACTCAAATTTGTATAACAGGCAGAAGTTTGCAGGGCTGCTTCAACAAATGCTTTGTTTTTTCTTGGATTTTTCATATCTTGATCAGCCCCTAAATATCCCATTTTGTAGGCTTTTTCATAGGTATTACATGCAGGGGTGATGAGCGTCTTTTTTTGATATGTTTTTGCTTTTTTTAGCAGCTCTATTTGATTCTTTATCGTTGGTTCAAGTTCAGATGCATAAGTGGAAGCAGTTACAAATAAAGCGGTGTAACACAATAACTTTTTATACATCATTAGTCCTTAGGCAAAAAAATTCCATAATGTGATGACTTTACTAATGCTGTTTCAATAGTTCAATGACTCAATAAAAGAAAATCTTTGTAAAAGATGACCAATTTCAATCAATTGTCCAAAATTGAGATCATGATGGAGTTATCAAAAAAGCCCCCGAGTTGGGAGCTTATCTTTATCCTGAAATATACTGTTGAAGTTGTTCAATCAATACTTTTTGGTCTTCCATAGCGGCTTTAACCAAGTCACCAATAGATACAATTCCAACGAGTCTATCGTCTTCTAATACTGGCAGATGGCGAATATGACGCTCTGTCATTAAATCTAAACACTCATCTACGGTGTTGCTTTTACTTACAGATAAAACAGTACCAGTCATAATTTCTGAGACTGTAGTTAAGTCGGATGTACGTTGCATAAGTGCAATTTTACGCGTGTAATCCCGTTCAGATAAAATTCCAACAAGTCTTTCATCTTGTACGACAACAACGGCACCAATACCTTTTGTTGCCATTAATGTGATTGCTTCTAAAACCGTAGCATCAGGTGTGATGGTAGAGATTTCTGAATTGTTTTTATTTTGTAGGACTTGAGCTACTGTTGTCATAAAGGTTCCTCTTGTTGGTTATTCGTCCATGTATAAGTTAATAACTGAAATCTTAAATCTTTACAATTGTTTTAGTGGAATTTTCTGCTAAATAGATGGGCTCAAATGATTTTGAAAAAATAGCATCTGCATGTGTGGAATAGTGAGCTTAAAGTGGCGATCTCGATGATTGCACAGGGCAGGTGTGACTTTTAGTCGCGTTAGGGTTGGGAGTAGTGAATTTTTAAAATCATCAGACGTTATTTTTCGAGGCTGATAGTGCGGCCAGTGAATTTTTGCATAATGTAAAGCCTGGACTGAGTTGAGCCAGAAGGGGAATATGTATTCTTGATTGATTGATCGAATGGCCCAACCTTGATGTTCTGGATTGTACAGTCCCCACAGTACTCCACAATACATCATGGTTTTAAGGATATTAACTTTGAGTAAAAAATGCTTTGAATTTGGTGTCAACTGTACAAAGGTGTTCATGATCGTTCGATGATTCATTACCAATGATGATAAGTTCAGTCTAATGATTTTTTCTTAAAGTTTAGTTGCATTAATTTAAAGTTTGGTAAGCAAATATGTAAATAAAAGAGCTAAAAAAACGCCACGAATGTGACGTTTATTTATGCTTGCATTGTGGCCATGTTTTGCCAATACTGTGCTTTCAAAGAATCACGTTCTACACGGAAACCTTGAAGATAGAGTTCAGCTAGAAACATCGCTGCTTTACCATGACCCGCACGTGCTGCATTCTCAAGTTCTGAAACTGCGTCTGTAAAATTCATTTCAAATTGAATGGTATTTACAGCATTCGAATACATATGTTCGAGGTCTTGTTGAGAGAATTGTTTAATCATATAAAACTCCTTATTCTAATTATGATTAGTACTACAGTTATAAAGACCTAAATTAGGTCAAAATGGAATATAACAAAGTAATATTAAACTAATATTACAATTTGCGTTAATTGTCAAATAAAATTTCAAGATAAATCTTTTAAAAAATACTTACATGATTAAACTTTAATCATTTTATATTGGGTTTATGATAAAACTGTAAATAACTATAAAGGAGAATGACTTATGACTAATACCATTGATGGTTTCACATTTGGCAATCCACTAGAGCCATCCGATATTATTGCGCTTGCACATCATCATAAAAAACAACTTGATGAAGCAATTTTTCATCAAGAAATTCATTTAGGTCACTACTGTTTAGAGCAGCGTAAACGTGTGCATGATTACACGCAGACGCTTGATCCTGCAGCGAAAGCTGAATTTTATCGCTACTATGATGGCGAATTAAAACGTATCGCCGTCATTGACGAAGAACACCCTGATGATGCTGAAGGTGGTTTAAGTGTTTTCACTATTTTTATCGTACTCGCGGTGATCGCTGCTATCTTATATTTTGGTGTTGTGCAGAATGTTGTCTCTTAAAGGTGAATAAGCGCCATTGTTAGCATAATGGTTCTTGTTAAATTCAACGTTAACACTATATTTTTAAAGCATCTCGGATTACACTTAAGCTAATCCGAGGTTGTACATGCTCCATTTAAAAAAAAATTCGTCTGATCTTTTCTCACAATTAAATATTGAGCAGATTCAAAATGCTTTCATCATAGGCATTGTACTTTTTATTCTTATTGTCTCTAGTATTGCACTGAATCGTCCAATTAATTCAGCCCACTTTGAACAAGTTCAAGCGCTCGCTGCTCAAAATCGTTTAGAGCGAACGCATGAAATGGCAACTTTGTTACTTGCAAAACCTAAGATTAAAAATATTGAATTTTATCGTTTGCTGAATGCTTATCATATCGAGAATGCTCGTATAAAAATTTATCCAGCGATTGAAAAGTTGGATTAGTCTTCAATCTTATTCAGATTGAGCCCAAGATTTTGATTCAGTATTTCTTCGATCTCCTTGGCAGTGACACGATCAGAGACAGCGATAATAGTGATTTGATCGGGGTGTAAATGTTTTTGTATTGCATTTTGAATATCTTGGCGAGTTAATTTTCGAATCTGCTCCTGATACTCATTTAGATAATTGGAATTAAGTCCGTAAAAACCAATTGATGCGATTTGGGCATTAATATTTGCATTGCTATTTAAGGTCATCGGAAAAGACCGAAGAATACTTTCTTTATTTTCTTTAAGTAAAGAGTCAGTAATAGGCTGTTTTTTGAAGTCAATGAATACTTGATGTGCGAGCTTTAAGCTTTCGAGCAATTGGTCTTGTTGTGTCGCATATCCAAAACTAAAAACGCCAGGTACCTGTGGTGTAGTAAGTGTACTCGATGCGCTATAGGTGAGTCCTCGTTTAACTCGTAACTCTTTTGATAAGATTGAATTAAAACTCCCACCACCAAACATTCTGTTGGCAACTTCCAAAGCGGCACGATCTGGATGTGCTCGCTCTAAAGATAAATGACCCATTAATGCATGTGCTTGTAGGCTTTCGCGTTTTAGTACTGAAATTTTAAAACCTGATTCACTTACGGGAGTTGGAAGGTTAGGCTGCTTTTGCCCTTGTGGTAAATTGATGCTGATCAGTTCCGAGATCTGTTGAGCTTGATCTTGAGTGAGTTGTCCTGTGATTGCTATATTGGAATTTTGAGCGACAAGCAATCGATCTCTAAATTCTTTGAGTAATTCAGGCGTAATCTTTTTTAAACTACCGACTGTCCCAGCTGTTGGTTGAGCATATGGATGATCCCCATACAGCATACGGTACAGTTGTATTGACATTAGTCTGGATGGATTCTCTTGAAGTTGTTTTTGTCCAATATGAGTATTACTGAGCGCGAGATTAATGCCTGATTGTTTGAAGGTGGCATGCTTGATTAAATGCAGTAGTAAGTTCAGTGCAGGGTCAAATTTTTCAGGATCATTTAACACTCTTAGTCGAACAACAAACATGTCACGAAAGGCGTTGAAAGAGTATTTGGCGCCTAATCCCTCAAATGTGGTGGTAATCTGTTTGGCACTGAGCTGATCTGTTCCTTCAAGCATAAGGCGAGCTGCCATATTGGATATACCATAAAGTCCTTTACCTATGACTTCATCTCGTGCAGATCCAGCATTAAATGTAATTTGAATGTCGACCATTGGCAGATCATTCGTTTCGACAAATAAGGTTCGTACATTTAAAGAGTTTTTAAGTTCTTGAACAAAAGGTGCTTGATAATTGTGCGAATTTTTTTTGATCTCTTTTAAGCTTAACAAGTTTTTGATCGAGCTTAGACCACTGGGATCTTCTTCGATGATTTGTTCAATTGGTTCAGCTTCTATAAGTTCCTCCGCATGCGACATTGAACTCAAGATGGCACCACACAATACACTCGTTAAAAATAGAGAAGATAAATAATTCATAAAACGCCTAGTTATTGTTTTTGTGTTCAGGATAAAGATGTAAAACGCTCAAATTGTCACGATTAAAATAAATATTGGCAATGCGTTGTAAATCGTGCGGTGTGACTTTATCAAAGTAATCAGGGAGTTGATCAATCATGCGATAGTCTAGATCATTGATGCTGAGCAAACCAATGAGTCGAGCTTGCCCAATAATATCATCTTGGCTGAACACTAAATTTGAAATGAAATTCGCCTTGACTCGATTGAGTTCTTTTTCATTGACCAATTCTGATTTGAATAAATCTAGTTCCCGCTGTATGCGTTTTTGCGCTTGCTCAAGACTGATACCCTCAGCAGGTATGGCAGAGATTAAAAATAGGCTATCCCCACGATTATATGGATCATAACTCACATTAATTGAGGTCAGAATTCGCTTATCTCGGATCAGTCTCTCTTGTAGACGTGCTGAAATTCCGCCGTCCAATAGATTTTGAATAATGGTTAAAGCGTAGGCGTCTTGAGGGTTTTTTGCTGTTTTAATGGAATTGACATTCCAAGCCATAAACAAGTTGGGCACATGTACAGCCTGATATTGCTGCATGAAGCGATATCCAATTCTTGAAAATTCAAGCACATCATTTCGCTCAGGAACGGTTTTTTTGGGAATCTTATTAAAATATTTTTTGACTTCTCTAATGGTTTGTTCAGGATCTACATCCCCAATAACGACTAATGTTGCATTATTCGGTGCGTACCAAGTTTGGTACCATTTTTTTAAATCATTTAATTGAATGTTATTCAGATTTTTCATTAAGCCAATCACTGGTTGGCGATAGTGACTGGTCGGGTATGCAATCCATTTAAATCTTTCAAAAGCAAGGTTTCGAGGATTGTCCTCTGTTCGTTGCCGTCGTTCAGCCATTACGACTTTAATTTCGGGTTCGAAATCTTCTTGGCGCAGAACTAAATTTTGCATTCGATCTGCTTCTAACTCTAATGCCAGTGGAAGATATTTTTTAGGATAGAATTGATAGTAATTGGTGTAATTTGTGGATGTGAATGCATTGACACTACCACCATAAATTCGACTAAGGCGTGTAAATTCATCATTCGGTACTTTTTTAGTGCCTTTGAACATCATATGTTCTAGTACGTGTGAAATGCCGAGTAAATTCCCTGACTCGTCACTACTGCCGACGGCATACCAAATTTGGCTAATTACTACAGGTGCGCGGTGATCTTCTCTAATAATGACTCTTAAACCATTATCCAGTGTTGTTTCGACGGTGTTTCGAGAGAGTTGAGTAGTTTGCTGATTTGCAAATGCCATCATCGGTGCTGATGTAATCGCAGCAATGATGATTGTCTGTTTGAAAATGAGTTGCAGAGAGAATTTGAGCCGGCTGAGAGACACAATTAATCCGAATAATGACTTTAAAATTATTCTTGATGATGTCGTATATTTATTCAAGATTGAACTGTTGCAATTCGGTTGATCGTTTTAAAAGTAATTGCAGATCGTGAATTTAAAGCAATCTATGCTAAACTCCATTCTTTTAATCGCAATGCTTTTCAAGGAATCGGCATGCAAGAACAGCAAAATAAATTCTTGATTGATGCGGATATTGGTGATGACGATGTCACCTTACCGAGCCTCCCGGCCGTTAATGTGCCTATTATCGAAAACAATGAAGTAGAAAAGCTGGAAACGGTGCCGGCCGTTGAAGAAACAAAACCGAAAGGTGGTTTCTTCAGTCGTATGAAAGAAGGCTTATCAAAATCTCGTAAAAATTTAGCTGATGGAATGATGAATATTCTAGTCGGTGGTAAAGAGATTGATGATGAGCTGCTCGAAGAAGTTGAAGAGCAATTATTGGTCGCAGATATTGGGGTAGAGGCGACGAAAACAATTATTGCCAATTTGACTGAAAGAACTGCGCGTGGCGATTTGATCTACTCTCATTCTCTCTATAAAGCTCTTCAAGAAGAATTAGTTGCTTTATTAGCACCACGTGTCAAACCGTTACATATCGATCCGAATAAAAATCCCTATGTGATTTTGGTTGTAGGTGTAAATGGTGTAGGTAAGACAACCACGATTGGTAAACTCGCAAAACGATTGCAAGGCGAAGGTAAAAAAGTCATGCTCGCGGCAGGAGATACTTTCCGTGCTGCGGCGACTGAACAGCTACAAATTTGGGGTGAACGTAACGATATTCATGTCGTTGCACAAGGTCATGGTGCAGACAGTGCTTCTGTAATTTTTGATGCTTTTGAAAGTGCACGAGCGAAAGGGATCGATGTATTGATTGCAGATACCGCAGGGCGTTTGCATAACAAAGGTCACTTGATGGAAGAGCTCAAAAAAGTAAAACGCGTTATGCAAAAAATTGATGCGACTGCACCGCACGAAGTGATGCTTGTTGTGGATGCTGGCACAGGACAGAACGCGATTAACCAAGTTGAAATGTTTGATGAAGCTGTAGGTTTAACGGGTCTTACTATTACTAAATTGGATGGTACGGCAAAGGGTGGTGTGCTATTTAATATTGCGAGCCGTACACATGTGCCAATCCGATTTATTGGTGTAGGTGAAAAGATTGATGATTTGAGACCGTTCTCAGCAAAATCATTTGTCGCTGCATTATTCGATAACGGAAAATAATTATTCTTGAGTTAATTTAAAAAGCTCCTTATACGGAGCTTTTTTTATAAATACTTAAAATTCATAAAGTTATTCAAATATGAGAAAGCCGAATTTTTTGACTCAATACATTAAATATGCAATTTGTTCCAAAAATAGAACACTTTGTTATAAAGATAAGGCTGAAAAGGTTTCGTAATATGAATAAGATAGCATCATCGTTAGCACACAATGAATGTTAAAAATAAGGAATAAGTTATGTCTTTTCTAAATCAAATTAAAAATCGCCGTACCATCTATGCAATTGGTAAGAATGTTTCTTTAGACAATACTCAGATTGAAGAAACCATTAAAGAAGCGGTACGTCAAAGTCCATCGTCATTTAACTCACAGACATCACGTGTTGTAACACTTTTTGGTGAGTCACATGACAAATTTTGGAATATCGTTTTAGAAACTTTACGTAAAATTGTTCCTGCAGAAGCATTTGAGGGAACTCAAAATAAGATCAATAGCTTTAAAGCGGGTCATGCAACTGTATTGTTTTATGAAGATCAAGATACGGTGAAAGGTTTACAAGAGCAATTCCCACTTTATGCTGAGAATTTCCCAATCTGGTCTGAACATTCAACAGCTATTGCTCAATTTGCGGTTTGGACTGCATTGTCAGAAAAAAATATTGGAGCATCATTACAACATTACAATCCAATTGTGGATGAAGAAGTGGCTTCAACATTTGAAATTCCAGCTTCTTGGAAACTTCGTGCTCAGCTTGTGCTCGGTTCAATCGAAGCGCCTGCTGGAGATAAAACGTTTATTGATGACGAGATTCGTTTTAAAACTTTTAATTAATCCAAATCATATCAAGGCACTTCGGTGCCTTTTTTATGACGAGTTCTGTCATTAAATTGTCATCGCTTGGTAGCATAGTAGTCATATCTAACAATCTAATATTGAGTTATTTATGAAATTAAAAATTGCGTCTGCATTGATATTTACGGGTTTGAGCAGTCAAATTTTTGCAGCGGCGACCTTGGTGGTTCCAGAGGAACTGGTCGTAATTTCAGTGAATAATCAAGAGGTTAAATCAGGACTATTTAAATCAAAAAAACAATACCAAATTGATGTGAATCAACCTTTGGTGAATGTTCGATATAATCAATACTTTGAACTACCTTTAAATAATCATGAGATCATAAAGTCGGATATTCTTACTTTGAAATTGCCAGCCCTCGAGGATAATAAGTCATACAAATTGGATTTAATTCATCCACCACGAGATTTGGACCATGCAAAAACATTCGCCAAAAATCCTCAATTGGCAATTTATAATCAAAAAAATCAACTCATTTCAAATAATCTGATTGTTCAAATGACCTCGCAAAGTTTGCTAGGCGGTACGATCAATCAGATATTGCATAATGAGCCACAAGCTAGCCCAATGACTAAGTCAAGTTCATCATCAATAAATACTCAAACAGTGGAACAAGCTGACATTAAAAATACAAATTCAAATACTCATGTTGGTCAGACGTTGATTGAAGTATGGAAAAATTCTTCAAAGCAGGAACGTCAAAAATTTATGACTTGGCTTGCAACGCAATAAAACATTTAATATTTCATAAACAGATATAAAAAAGCCCTCATAGAGGGTTTTTTTATAAATTAAGTGAACAGCCAAGTATAGTAACCATAAATCATCAATGGCCATGCTACAAATGGACTAAATAAATACTTCCATATCCAATAACGTGGTATAAACCCTACGCCATGGATAAATCCACCAGATATTCCAATCATAATCAGCATCATGGCACGATGACTGTAATTACCACTTGCATCCAACATCAGACTTGGGTGGATGAGTAATATGGTAGCGAGAGGCAATGCCATCAGAAATGAAATGATCATTGCGAATGAGTATTTACGTTTTTCAGAATTTGACATTGCAAGCTCACTCATTTCATTCACCATCTAAGTCTTGATGTTGTTCCATGTAAATGGCGGCAAGTACACTCGCGAAACATGCCATCAACACACCTAGTATCCATGCGAAGTACCACATAATTATCTCCTAACAGTGATTCGGTTTTAATACAGACTATGCGTGTGGTCTTGAATATGTTTCTTGGTGATCACACCCCACATTTTGTAGTAACACCAAGTGGTGTATGCCAAGATCAGCGGAACAAAAATACACGCAGCAACAGTCATTACTGAAAGCGTCATTTGGCTAGATACTGCATCCCACATCGTCAAGCTAATGTTTGGATGAATACTAGATGGCATCAGGAATGGGAATAGGGCAAAACCAGCAGTGAGAATTGTGCCAATCACAGCGAACGATGTACCCAGAAAACTAAGTCCCGCTTTATTTTTAGACGATGCTAAAACCACAATTATTCCTCCGATAATCGCCATTACCGGTGCCAATATTGTGATTGGATAAATAGAATAATTGTTCATCCAGCCATGATTGGCATTAGTGAGTACTTCTTTAGCAAGTGGATTAGCTACACCATTCGTATCATAAGGTGTTACAAGCGTGTAGCCTTCGATATTGCCGAAATACAACCATGCACCAGCACCGAGAAAACAGATGAGAAAAAGAATACCCATATATCGTGTAGCTTGAGCAGAGCGTGTTCTTAATGCACCTTCAGTGCGTAGCATTAACCATGCACCACCATGCGCAGCAAGCATCGTCAAACTGACCAATCCACAGACCAAGGCAAATGGATTTAAAAGTGCAAAGAAGCTTCCTGTGTAAGTTGAACGAACAGTTTCATCAAGTGTAAAGGGGATGCCAAGGAACATATTGCCAAATGCAACACCAAAAACGAGTGCTGGTACTGCGCCGCCAATACATAAGCCCCAATCCCAAGCATTACGCCATTTAGTATTTTCGAGCTTAGAGCGATAGTCAAAACCAACAGGTCTAAGGAATAAAGCAAATAATACGAGTAACAGCGCCCAGTACATACCCGAGAAAGCTGTTGCATATACCATTGGCCAAGCTGCGAAAAGTGCACCACCCGCCGTAATAAACCAAACTTGGTTTCCATCCCAATGTGGTGCAATCGTGTTGATAGCAGCACGACGCTCTTCATCATCTTTACCGACGAACGGCATCAGTGCCATAGAGCCCATATCAAATCCATCAGTCAAAGCAAACCCAATAAGGAGGACGCCGACCAATACCCACCAAATGATTTTGAGAAGTTCATATTCAATCATGTTAAATCTCCTCAGTTGACTTATTGGCTGCTGCTAGTTTTTCGAAATGATACTTTCCAGTATGTAAAGAGCTTGGTCCTAGTCTTGAGAATTTGATCATTAAATACATTTCTATGATGAGCAGCACTGTATAGAAAGCAGCGAGTGCTAAAATTGAACCCCATACATCCGCTGAACTAATACTTGATGCAGATAGGTGTGTTGGTAAAACTTCACCAATAGTCCATGGTTGACGACCAACTTCAGCAACGTACCAACCTGTTTGAGCTGCAATCCATGGAAGTGGAAGGGCGATTAGTGCAAACTTGAGCAACCAAGTTTTATTTTCAGCATTACGTTTCATGACAGCGTACGTTGCAAGAATGAACAACAAGAGCATCAAGAAACCTGACGCCACCATCGCTCTAAATGCCCAAAATAAACTTGGAACATGAGGGATAGTATCTAAAGCTGCAGATTTAATTTGTTGTTCAGTAGCATCAACCACAGTTGGTGTGTATTTCTTCAACAATAGACCATAACCCAAATCTTTTTGAGTCTCGTCAAATGCAGCTTTGAGTTCTGGTGATTGATCTCCAGCACGAAGTTGTTCAAGCTGTGCATAAGCGACCATACCATTACGGATACGTTGCTCATGTTGTGCGATTAAATCTTTGATCCCTGTGACTTGTTCAGTTGTAGAGCGAGTCGCAATTAAACCCATGACATATGGAATTTTCACAGCATAGTCTGTTGTTTGCGTCTCGGGATTGGGGATACCAAATAATGTGAATGCAGCTGGTGCTGGATGTGTATCCCATTCTGCTTCAATTGCAGCGAGTTTGGTTTTCTGAACATCACCTAATTCATATCCTGATTCATCACCCAGTAAAATTACGGATAATGTCGAAGCAAGACCGAAAATAGCAGCAATGGCAAATGAACGACGGGCAAAGGCCAAATCACGTTTTTTAAGTAGGTAATAACTTGAAATTGCCAATACAAAAATTGCACCAGTCACATAACCCGCAGAAACAGTATGGACAAATTTAACTTGTGCCACTGGGTTAAAGATTAGTGCGGCAAAATCTACCAGCTCCATTCGCATGGTTTCATAGTTAAATGCGGCCCCGACAGGGTTTTGCATCCAACCATTTGCAACCAAGATCCAAAGTGCTGACATATTAGAGCCTAAAGCCACTAACCATGTCACACATAAATGTTGGACTTTAGAAAGACGTTCCCAGCCGAAAAAGAATAAACCAATAAAAGTAGATTCTAAAAAGAAGGCCATTAATCCTTCGATTGCTAATGGCGCTCCGAAAATGTCACCTACATAATGTGAGTAGTAAGCCCAGTTTGTACCAAACTGGAATTCCATCGTTAGTCCAGTGGTTACCCCTAAAGCAAAGTTGATCCCGAATAACTTACCCCAAAACTTGGTCATGTCTCGGTAAATCTCTTTGCCTGTAATGACATAGGTGGTTTCCATGATGGCAAGGATAAATGCCAAACCTAGAGTGAGGGGTACAAATATAAAGTGATACATTGCGGTCATTGCAAATTGAAACCGCGATAGATCGACCACGCTTTCAGAAATCATCAACGTGTCTCCTTCATTTTAAGTTCGCTGCCCGTAATTCGTTCAGCGACTTGATGGTCAAAGTTTTTGGGAATGGTAGGTGCATCAAACCAAATATTTTTAATCACGATAAGAATGATTACTTTGATAATAAGAATCAAAGTAATCTCTTTGATTAAATTTTTATTTAAACTTGAAGTTTTAATCATCATATTTAAATGCATTATTTAAATCTATTCTAAATATTATTATCTTTTTTTCATTTAAAATAAATACTTTATAGTCATAAATATTTTTAATATAAAAAATATAATAAAAACAATAGCTTGATGTTTTGATTTTTAATGGTATTAAATCCGACTAAAATGGTTATGTTTAAAATAAAATAGACTAAATTACTTGGTATTAATATTTTAATTCCAACTAAAATAATGGGATTGTTGTTTTAAAGCTTATTAAATTGGTTGGTTTTAAATCTGATTAAAATAGTTGGTTATAAAGATTTTATTAATTTTATATAATCGTTGAGTTGATTGGATTTAAATTTAATAGGCGTCAAAAATACCTTGAATGAACTATTTTCAAATCAAATGCATATAATTGAAGTGGGGGTAATAGCTAATTAATGCTGATCAACATTGAAAAGTTGATTTGTTTTGGCAATTTTTTTAGCAATAAAATGAGATCTTTTTGCACGGATCAGGAGGATTTGAGATTGAAATTCAAGTTCCCCAAACTCTGGTTCAACTTGTACATAATGTAATTGACCGAATTCATCGCGAACGCGTGCTTGAGCAGAGAAACCAGGTCGTGCATTACCACTAGAAACAGTTGCTAGTCGACCAAGCAAATTTGAGTGCTCTGATTTGTATTTGGGTTTGATTACTTGATCCAAACAATGAATCATAAATACCGTAAAGAAGATTGCGATAATTAAAGCGGGTAATAAAACATAGTACCAAGCTAGAAAGGCTTTCTGGCTTGCAAATACAATGAGCTGAAGAAAATATCCAGCAAAACTAAAATTGATCAGAAAAAAAACAAGAATGAGAACTTTGGAAAATTTAACTTGAAGCAAAGGAAGGCGAATAAGCCAATAAGGTGTTAATTTTTTTATAAATTGACTAGGTCTTAAGCCAAAAAAATAGCCTAAGGTTTCAGCCATGCTGAGCATTAGCAATGCAAACACGCACATATGAAATGGCATTAAATCAATTTCCATTAAAAATGCCAGCATGTCCTTCACCTCATGACTTAAGATTCTAAGTAAATTCCACCATCAGAATGAACTTTAATCTCGACTTTTTCTAAAGATTCACCTTGGCATGGGCCTGAAATGCACACACCAGTTTCTACATCAAATAAAGCACCATGAGTAGAGCATTCAATGAACTCTTGATCACGATCTAAGAATTGATTTTCAAGAAACTCGAGCTCAACTTGCAAATGTGGGCATACATTTTGATACGCATAGAAGCAACCATCTCGTTGCGTAATGAAAATGTTGTCACCATTTTCAGTTTCAAAAGATCGAGATTCTCTTTCAGGAATGTCTTCAGTCATGCAAATTTTATTCATTTTATGCGACTTCTATTTGAAATTCTTTAAGAAGTTTAGCGTAATCAGCTACGTCTAAACGTGGACCAAATTGAGCAACCACTTGGCTTGAGATTAAAATAGCCAATTCAGTCGCTGTTTGTAAATCTTTACCAGCATTTAATGCATATAAAAATGCACCAGAGAAAGCATCACCAGCACCGTTCGTGTCTAAAGCAACAACTTTACGTCCTTTCACTTGAAGTTCAGTTGATTCCGTTGCTACAAGAGCGCCGTCTGCGCCAAGCGTAATAATGACGGTAGAGCTTAATTTTTTAAGTGCAGCAAGAGCATTTTGTAAGCCATCAGTTTGTGTATACATCAATGCTTCTTGTTCATTACAGAATAGAACATCTACACCATCATCTAATAATTCGTCCAAGCCTGTACGAGCATACTGCACCATAGCAGGATCAGAGAGCGTTAACGCAATTTTAACATTATTTGCTTTCGCAATTGCACGCGCTTGCTTTACGGCAGCTCGTGCTGTATCACTCGTAGAAAGGTAACCCTCTATATATAACCATTTAGCGGTTTTTAGCGCTTCAAAATCAATTTGTTCATTACTGAGTTCAGCTGTAATACCTAAGAAAGTATGCATGGTACGTTCTGAATCAGGACTGACCAAAACCATGCAAGTCCCAGTTACGCCTTCACTGATCGAACGTTCAGAGGTTTGTATTCCTGCATCATTTAGACCTTTTAAGTACAACGCTCCAAGATCATCATTGCCGACACGGCATCCATAAAACGCTTGACCACCTAAGGCACTAAAAGCCACTGTTGAGTTAGCTGCAGATCCCCCAGAGGCTTGACCTTTATATTCTTGAGAATTTTTTAAGTTTTGAAATAGACGGGCTTGAGTTTCCCCATCTGTAAGCTGCATAGTACCTTTTTGCAAATTTTGCTCTAAAAGAAATTCATCAGATACTTTGAATTCTTGGTCAATGAGGGCATTGCCAATCGCAAAAAGGTCAACTTTAGCCATGTCTAAATTCACATCACGAAAAAAGAAAAAGATTTTACACCAATGCGATTGAATTCAGTAGCGTATAGCTTGATTTTCAAGCTTTAACCCACATTTAATCGAAATGAATCATTTAATTCAGATATAGTTTTATTGATTTAGTTTTAATCTGACTATTTTACTCGGAAAATAGTTGGAGTTTGTTGTATAAATGATGAATTGTATTGAACTATCAGTATAATGATCGTTGTTAAAATTTATGTAAATTAAGGAGCACACATGACCGTAGATGTTACTGAAACCATTCAAAACACCGTTCATCCCGCGTTTCAGTTGGTACGTCAACATCATGTAGCCGCACTCGATATATTAGTTTCAGAATACCGTCATAAAGAAACTGACGCTGTGCATTTTCATCTAGCAACTGAACATGATGAAAATGTTTTTTTAGTTGCTTTCCGTACACAACCGATGGATTCAAAAGGCGAAGCACACATTCTTGAGCATACTGCATTATGTGGTTCTGAAAAATTTCCTGTACGTGATCCATTCTTTTTAATGATCCGTCGTTCTCTAAATACGTTTATGAACGCATTTACAGCTGCCGATTGGACAGCTTATCCATTTGCGACACAGAATAAAAAAGATTTCCAAAACTTACTTTCCGTCTACTTGGATGCAGCATTTGCAGCCAATTTAAACCCTTTGGATTTCGCCCAAGAAGGTATCCGAATTGAGTTGGAGAATGGTGAGCCTGTTTACAAGGGTGTGGTTTTTAATGAAATGAAAGGTGCAATGAGTTCACCTTCAGATCAGTTATATCATCAACTTGCTCATCATTTATTCCCTAAAACGACTTACCACTATAATTCAGGTGGTGATCCGAAGGATATTCCTGATTTAACTTACGAAGAGTTAGTCAGTTTCTATAAGTCACATTACCATCCAAGTAATGCTATTTTCATGACTTTTGGTAATCAATCTGCCTATGAGTTACAAGAGCAGTTTGAAACTTTAGCGTTATCTAAGTTTAAGAAAGGTCAAACCTTATATTCGGCACCAGAACAGCGTCTAGAAGCACCTATTGAGGTGACAGAGACTTACGCGGTAGATGCTGAAGATTTGAAAGATAAAACCTACCATGTACTGGCTTGGTTACTTCCTGAATCTAGTGATATTCAACTTCGTTTAGGCTTACGTTTGGCTGAAGGGATCTTATTGGAAGATTCTGCTTCACCATTACGTCACTATTTAGAAACGTGTGGTTATGCTCAATCTACAGGACCAATTTTAGGTCTTGATGATTCTAACTATGAAATGACTTTCTACTGCGGTATTCAAGGTTCAAATCCTGAACATGCTGAAACATTCAAAAACGGTGTGTTGAATGTGCTGAACGAGGTTGCCTCTAAGCCAGTAGATCAGTCATTGGTTGATGCGATTTTGCATCAAATTGAATTACACCAACGAGAAATTGGTGGAGATGGCACGCCTTATGGACTAAGCCTCATCCTCAATGGTTTAAGCAGTGCAATTCATCATAATGATCCAATACATGTTTGGGACGTAGATTCGACCATTGAGCAAGTGAAAGAGCAGTTGAAAGACCCGATGTGGTTGCCTAATCTGATCAAGACCCACTTGATTGATAATCCACATCGTGTACAGATGACACTTGTACCAGATGCGAATAAGTCGAAATTAGAGGCTGAAGCAGAAAAACAGCGTTTAGCCGATATAGGCGCACGCTTAACAGATGCCGAAAAAGCGGAAATTGTACGCCAAACTGAGGCATTAAATGAAAGACAGGCGACTCCTGATAACTTAGATTTATTGCCGAAAGTTGGTTTAGAAGATATTCCTGCTGAGCTTCCAGTCGTTCAAGGTCAATTGCGAGAAATCATTTCTAATAACTTAGATACACCCTTGAACTTATACCATGCTGGTACTAACGGAATTTATTATCAACAAGTGATTATTCAAATTCCTGATCAAGTCGTGAAATCACCTTACTTTAACTTACTCTCCGTGCTCATGGGGGATGTTGGTGCAGGTCAATATAATTATTTAGAATTACAGCAATTACAAACAGCGGTAAGTGGTGGCCTTGGTATGGGGGCATCTCTACGTAGTAAAGTTGATGATAAAGGTAAAATTAGCGCATTTTTAACGCTGACAACCAAATCGCTTGCCCACAAACTAGATACGATTCAATTGTTAAAACTGGCATTTGAGAAACTGCGTTTTGATGAAAAGGACCGTATTATTGAACTTTTACAACAGCGTAAGACGCGTTGGGCATCCCGTTTGTCTGGTTCTGGACATAGCTATGCCATGCAGATTGCTTCTCGTAATATGAGTGCATTGGCATTACGTGATTATAATAATACCGGCTTAGGTGCGCTTAATTGGCTGAGCGAGCTTGTTCAAAGCATTGAAACAGATGAACAAGCATATGCGAACCTCATTCAAGAGTTGCAAAATATTCACCGTTTGTTGTTACTCGCGCCTAAACAGTTCCTACTGGTCTGTGAAGAGCAACAGTCTGAACGTTTAATTGAAGAAATTCAAAATGTTTGGGATAAACTTGAAGTGAAGCGTGAGCCAGTGCATCTTGCTGAAGTTAATTTTGAACAAACGCAAAATGACGAAGCATGGCTGATTCAATCCAATGTCCAATTCTGTGCTTCTGCTTATCCAGCAGTTGAAGTTTCTCATCCGGATGCAGCACCGTTAATGGTGCTTGCGGCTTATCTACGAAATGGTTTCCTACACAGTGCAATCCGTGAAAAAGGAGGCGCTTATGGTGGTGGTGCAAGCTATGATGGCAATGCTTGTGCATTTAGATTCTATAGTTATCGTGATCCACGTTTAGCAGAAACTTTCCAAGATTTTGAAGCAAGTATTGATTGGTTATTGAATACTGAACAAAAACCACACCAACTTGAAGAGGCGATTCTGGGTCTTGTATCGAGCATGGATAAGCCAGGTTCTCCAGCAGGTGAAGCAATTACTGCATGTTATGCATTATTGCATGGACGCACGCCTCAATTCAGAAAAACTTTACGAGAGCGTTTGCTCAATGTAACGTTAGATGATCTAAAGCGTGTAGCAGAAACGTATTTAGTGAATCAAAAACCAACGAAGGCTGTTGTAGCACCAATGGCTAAAAAAGAGCAACTTGCAGAACTTGGGTTTTCAATAAAACAAGTGAATTAAAATTAAAAATGGGGCTTAGCCAATGCGAAATAGAATAAAACGTTCACCAATATGGTTGGGTGTGTCGTCGTTTATGTGTTTGCCTATACAGACAGTTTGGGCAACAGATGTGGTACCAGCGAATCCAGCGTCACCACAAGCGTGCGTTGCACTTGATTCAAATGCAGAGCGTTTAGCCTGTTATGATGCATTGTTCAAAGCCCCTGAACTTGAGCAACCTGCTTATGTTTCTGAGCGTCAGGCTGCGCGTGAAATACCAGCACCGCAGGTTGAACCACAGGATTTAAAGTCTAAAATCGAACAAAAAGTTGAAAACTTGTTTTCGGTGGAAGGTCCTGTAATTACACCGAATTCATCGTTGCTTGATAAACGATGGGAATTGGCTGAAGACAGTAAATTAGGTACATGGAATATACGCGCACATCAACCTGTATATTTACTTCCTGCATTTTGGACGTCTGATAAGAACGAATTTCCATCGAGCCCAAATCCTCAAAATACCGTAGAAGATGATCAAAATTTAAAGTCTTTAGAGTCCAAGTTTCAAATTTCACTCAAAACTAAAGCTGTTGAAAACTTAATCGGGAATAATGGCGATATTTGGTTGGGTTATACCCAGTCCTCTCGTTGGCAGGTTTACAACTCTGAAGAATCACGACCATTTCGTGAAACGAATTATGAACCTGAAGCAAGTATTGTGTTTAGAACCAACTATGAATTTTTAGGTTTAAATGGTCGCTTACTCGGTTTAACGCTGAATCATCAATCAAATGGACGTTCGGATCCTTTATCACGTAGTTGGAACCGTGTGATGCTGAACTTAGGATTTGAGCGTGATAATTTCGCTATGATGATTCGACCTTGGTATCGAATCGAAGAAGATTTCAATGATGATAACAATCCTGACATTAAAAACTATATTGGTCGTGGTGATTTAACGACTTTTTACCGTTGGAATGATCATGATTTTAGTTTGATGTTAAGACATTCACTTAAGGGTGGGGATGATTCTCGAGGAGCTGTTCAATTTGATTGGGCATTTCCAATCAGTGGCAAACTTAGAGGCCATTTTCAATTATTCGATGGGTATGGTGAGAGTTTGATTGATTATAATCATCGTGC
The DNA here is from genome assembly GCF_900109815.1 of Acinetobacter sp. DSM 11652. Taxonomy (NCBI): domain Bacteria; kingdom Pseudomonadati; phylum Pseudomonadota; class Gammaproteobacteria; order Moraxellales; family Moraxellaceae; genus Acinetobacter; species Acinetobacter sp. DSM 11652. Next base: position 23,819 of record NZ_FOBK01000015.1, on the reverse strand, counting down.
TACCTATGCAGGTATTGGCGTCTCTTTAATGAATGCTTTCTAAATAAAAAACCACGCTTAGGCGTGGTTTTTTTAGCGATCTTATTGTGATTGAATTAGGGGAACTCCAGTCACTTTCTGTATCTCATCAAAGTTGACGTCATGAGCCAGTTCTATCAGTTTTACCCCTTGAGGCGTGATATCCAAAACCCCTAGATCTGTAATCACGCGATGAACGACTGCTTTACCTGTGAGGGGCAGTGAACATTGCGGAACAATTTTTGGGGTGCCATCTTTGGCACAATGTTCCATCAGCACGACGACTTTTTGGACGCCAGCCACCAAATCCATTGCTCCACCCATACCTTTGACTTTTTTCCCTGGAATCATCCAATTCGCAAGATCACCCTGCTCAGAGACTTCCATAGCGCCAAGTATAGCTATATTCACATGCCCACCACGGATCATGGCAAATGAATCAGCACTGGAAAAAAATGCAGCGCCTGCTCGCGCCGTAACAGTTTGCTTACCCGCATTAATCAGGTCAGCATCTACGGTTTCTTTTGTTGGAAATTCGCCAATTCCCAGCAAACCATTTTCAGATTGGAGCCAAACATTGATATTTTCAGGAATATAGTTCGCAACCAATGTAGGCAATCCAATCCCTAAATTGACATAAAATCCATCTTCGAGTTCCAAGGCAGCTCGTTGTGCCATTTCATTACGCGTCCATGCCATAACTTATGCCTCCGCCTTTAAGGTCATTTGTTCGATTCTTTTTTCTGGTGTAGTGTTAAGAACGATACGATTTACATAAATGCCGGGCAAATGTATCGAATCGGGATCGAGCTCACCGATCTCTACAATTTCCTCAACTTCAGCGACTGTGATTTTCCCAGCCATCGCACAAACGGGATTAAAATTTTGAGCTGTTTTCCTAAAGATTAGGTTACCTGCCTTATCTGCTTTATACGCTTTGACCAAAGCGACATCTGCAGTTAAAGAGGGTTCTAAAATATATTCTTTACCATTGAACTCACGTACTTCTTTACCTTCTGCAATCAACGTACCTACGCCTGTTTGGGTAAAAAATGCAGGAATCCCAGCTCCACCAGCACGGAGTTTTTCAGCCAAAGTGCCTTGAGGGGTTAGCTCGACTTCAAGTTCACCATTTAAGTATTGTCGCTCAAATTCTTTATTTTCTCCGACATAGGACGAGATCATTTTTTTAATTTGTTTTGTTTCGAGTAGTAATCCCAAACCAAAACCATCTACACCTGCATTGTTTGAAATACAAGTCAGCTCTTTAGCTCCTGTTTGTTTCAGGGCAGCAATCAAAGCCTCAGGAATACCACATAAGCCAAAACCACCAACAGCTAAGGTTTGACCATCTTGAATGATATCGTTCAGTGCACTTTCAGCACTTTCATACACTTTGTTCGTCATTGAACACCTCATTGTATTTTTATTTTGTTCATCCTGAATCAGCTTCCGATCTTCATCATTTCATAATGCTGATACGTACTAAGCACATTTTTTTTGCCAATACGCATTGGCATAGTTAGATGGATTGTTTCGTTGCAAAACTTGACTAATGTTACGACTCGCAAGCATCAGGGCATCTAGGTCAATGCCAGTTTCATAGCCCATATTGGACAAGAGATAAAATAAGTCTTCAGTGGATACATTACCCGAAGCACCTTTGGCATAAGGACAACCGCCAAGTCCTGCAATCGATGAGTCAAATATGCGGATGCCTTGTGTCAGTGATTGATAGATATTGGCAATTGCCATGCCGTAGGTATTGTGAAAATGACCAGCTAAAAGTTGTGGTTCAATTCGTTCCAAACATGCATTCCAAACTTTGGAAACACGATCAGGTGTAGCTGTGCCGATGGTTTCACCCAAGGATACTTCGTAGCAACCTAGATCAATTAACTTTGCACTGACTTCAGCAACCTTAGATGGATCAATTGGACCTTCATAGGGGCAGTCGACGATACATGAAACGTATCCGCGTACTTTAATATCATGTTGTTGAGCAAACTGTAATACATCAGCAAACTTCTCAAAACTTTCCTCAATTGAACAATTTATATTCTTTTGAGTGAAGCTTTCAGAAGCAGCGGTGAAAACCGCAACTTCTTTACAGCCTACAGCTAAAGCTGACTCGAATCCCTTAAGGTTTGGTGTCAGTAAGCTGAACTGGATATCTTCATCATGTGGTAGGCTAGCATAGAGTTGATCACTTTCTGCCATTTGAGGTACCCACTTTGCAGATACACAAGAACCGACTTCGATATTCTTCAAACCAGTTTTCATCAAATCAAGAATAAGATTGCGTCTGTCTTCGAATGTTAAGGGTGTTTTTTCATTCTGAAGACCGTCACGAGGTCCAACTTCAACGATTTTCACAAAATTATCGTGATTTGGTGTGGTTTGATTGGTTGTTTTCATCATGCCGCATTCTCCTCAGCAGCTTGAAACTCAACCAGCTCATCACCAGCTTTCACTTGATCACCTTGTTGGAAATAAGCTGCGACTACGACACCATCAAATGGTGCACGTATAGCGTATTCCATTTTCATTGCTTCTAACGTTAATAACACTTCATCTTTTTTTACACGTTGATTTGCTGAAACAAATACTTGTGTCACTGCACCCGGCATTGGTGCTTTTAGATTTGAGTCAGATGAAGATTGATCATTTGTATTAAAATTAGGTTTGATGAGTTCAAATTTAAAAGTCTGCCCATTTTTAAATAGGGTGACCGCATAATTGGTTTTTTTAAAACTGATTTTCTCTTGACCGAAAGAAGTATGGATCGCTATGAGATTTTCATTGAGCAACTGACCTGAGATAGCGTAGCTTTCGCCATCAAGCTGTGCTTCGAACCCTTGTGAAGTTGAGATAAATTCAACTTGATACGTTTGTCCGAGATGTTCAAGTTTTATCGGTGTACGCGCATCAACATTACTTCTCCACAGGGGTTTTGCTTTCCAAACTGGATGGCTTGTACGCTTGGATTCATTTAACTGAGAATGCAGTTCAATAAATGCTGCTGTGACAATTGTTTCAGACGAAGAAGGAGTAGTGGTTTTAAATAGGAACTCATCTTCGCGCTGAATTAAATTAGTATCTAGGTTGGCATTTTTGAAAGAGTCACATGCCACTAAGCGATCTAAAAATGCAATATTGTTGCCTAAGCCTTCGACATGAAAGTGGCTCAAAGCATGATGCATTTGGACGAGTGCTGCTTCACGATTTTCTCCCCATACGATGAGTTTAGCAATCATTGGATCATAGAACGTTGTGATCTCATCACCTTGCACAATGCCACTATCAACACGGACACATTCATTTTGAGTCGGATAATGAAGATAATTAATTTTTCCAATTGCTGGGAGAAATCCTTTCTCTGGCTCTTCTGCATAAACACGAGCTTCAAGTGCATGGCCATGAATTTTTAATTCAGACTGTTGTTTTGGCAAAGGTTCACCATAAGCAACACGTAATTGCCATTCAACCAAATCTTGTCCTGTGATCATTTCCGTCACAGGGTGTTCAACTTGAAGGCGAGTGTTCATTTCCATGAAGTATGCTGTACCATCTTGCTCAACAATGAACTCAACCGTTCCAGCACCGACATAGTCTACTGCTCGGGCAGCATTAATCGCAGCTTCACGCATCGCTTCGAGTTTAACTTCGGCCATTTTAGGGGCTGGGGCTTCCTCTAGGACTTTTTGGTGACGGCGCTGCACAGAGCAATCACGTTCAAAGAGGTGAACATAATTGCCATGTTTGTCACCAAAAACTTGCACTTCAATATGACGAGGATTGACAACATAACGTTCAATTAGAACGTCATCATTGCCAAAGCTTGATTTCGCTTCACTTTTGCATGAGTTGAGTGCAGGAAGAAAATCTTCAGCACGCTCAACTAAGCGCATGCCTTTACCACCACCACCTGCACTGGCTTTAATCAGTACAGGATAGCCAATCTGATCAGCTTGTTGTTTAAGAAAATCTGCATCTTGATTGCTGCCATGATACCCAGGTGTGAGTGGTACACCTGCTTTTTCCATCAATGCTTTAGACGTTGCCTTTAAACCCATGGCTAAGATGGCAGCCACTGGAGGCCCTATAAAAGTAATGTTGTTTTTTTCACAGGCTTCAGCAAATTGATCATTTTCAGATAGGAAACCATAACCTGGATGGATGGCTTCCGCTCCAGTTTTTAGTGCAGCTTGAATAATACGATCTGCTTGTAAATAACTTTGTGCAGCAGGGGATTCACCAATATAGATAGCTTCATCTGCTAATTTGACATGCTGCGCTTGGGCATCTGCATCTGAGTAGACTGCAACGGTTGCGATACCTAATTTTTGTGCACTACGAATCACACGACATGCAATTTCGCCACGGTTTGCAATGAGAATTTTTTTAAACATATTGAATTCCTTTTTATTGTTCTGCCGTTGCTTGAATCCATGCTGGGCTTTGTTTATTTAAAAAAGCAGTTAAGCCATTTTTGGCTTCATCACCTTGACGTACGTGCGCAATGTGTTGAGCGGTTTGAATCAGTAAATCTTCTGTGACTTCTTGATGATCAACTAAACGAATCAAAGACTTTGATGCAGCTTGAGCTTCAGGGCCACCAAGCAAAATTGCATCAATGATTTCCAATACGGTGGCATCCAACTGTTCTGGCTGACAAACTTCATGGACGAGACCAATATGCTTTGCTTGTTCTGCAGAAATACGTTCAGCCGTGAGAAAATATCGAGATGCTTGACGAGCACCGATGGCACGGATCACGTATGGACTAATCGTTGAAGGTGCTAAACCTAATCTCACTTCTGAAGTGGCAAACTTAGCATCAGTGGAAGCCACACAAATATCGCATGCTGAAGCAAGCCCCATGCCGCCGCCAAATGCAATACCATGGACACGTGCAATAGTCGGTTGTTTCAGCGTGGCTAAACTTTGTAACATTTTGGCAAGTTTCAAAGCATCCTCTTCATTTTCCACTTTTGATGCTTGACCTGCTTGCTTCATCCAATTAAGGTCCGCACCTGCAGAAAAGCTTTTACCTCGACTTGCCAAAACGACAACACGAACGTCATCATTAGCATTTAAAGTTGTGAAACAGTGATTCAGCTCTTCTATCACTTGTGTATTGAATGCATTGTGTAATTCAGCACGATTAATCCAAACGGTCGCAACTTGGCGTTCAATTTCAAGCTGTAAAAATTCATAACTCATGTCATTATCTCCTTACATGCGGAACACGCCGAACTGAGTTGGTTCAATTGGTGCATTCAATGCAGCAGCCAAACTCAGACCTAAGACATGACGTGATTCTGCTGGATCAATCACACCGTCATCCCACAACCGTGCAGATGCATAATAAGGGTGTCCTTGCTTTTCAAATTGATCACGATAAGGTTGTTTGAATTGATCTTCTTCTTCAGCTGACCAAGTTTCACCACGTTGCTCAATTTGATCACGCTTAATCGTGGAGAGAACACTAGCAGCTTGTTCACCGCCCATCACGGAAATACGTGAATTCGGCCAAGTCCATAAGAAGCGAGGAGAATATGCTCGACCGCACATTCCATAGTTGCCTGCACCAAAAGAACCACCGACCACCAAGGTGATTTTAGGAACATTTGCGGTCGCTACTGCCATGACCAATTTGGCTCCATTTTTGGCAATACCTTCATTTTCATATTGGCGACCGACCATGAAGCCTGTGATGTTTTGGATAAAGAGCAGTGGAATATTGCGTTGCGTACATAATTCGATGAAATGCGCGCCTTTCTGTGCAGACTCTGAAAATAAAATTCCGTTATTGGCAATGATTCCGACCTTCATGCCGTAGATAGATGCAAAACCTGTAATTAAGGTTGTACCAAAACGAGCTTTAAACTCATCAAGTCTGGAACCATCCACGATACGCGCAATTACTTCACGGATGTCAAAGGGCTTGCGTGAGTCACTCGGAATGACACCATAGAGTTCCTCAGCACTATAAAGTGGTTCTTCAATTTCTGTCTTAAATGCTTTCGGTTCGATATTTAGGTTTTGAACAATATTGCGTGCAATTTGAATCGCATGTTCATCACTTTCTGCAAGATGATCTGCGACACCAGATAAACGGGTATGAACATCGCCACCACCAAGGTCTTCAGCAGTCACCACTTCACCTGTTGCAGCTTTTACCAAAGGTGGACCACCGAGGAAAATCGTACCTTGATTGCGGACAATAATTGTTTCATCGGACATGGCAGGGACATATGCGCCACCCGCAGTACAACTCCCCATAACCACGGCTATTTGTGCAATACCTTTACTCGACATGCGTGCTTGGTTGTAAAAAATTCGTCCAAAATGATCGCGATCAGGGAATACTTCATCCTGCATTGGCAGAAATGCACCGCCTGAGTCGACCATATAAATACAAGGAAGATGATTTTGTTCAGCAATTTCTTGCGCACGTAAATGTTTTTTTACAGTTAAAGGATAATATGTACCTCCTTTAACTGTTGCATCATTGGCAACGATCATGCATGTCACACCATGCACTTGACCAATACCTGCTACCACACCTGCGGCTGGTACATCGTCAGCATAAACTTGATAAGCAGCGAGTTGACCAATTTCAAGAAAGGCAGTTCCTGCATCAATGAGTTGATCAATGCGCTCACGCGGTAATAGTTTTCCACGTGCTAAATGCTTCTGACGTGCTTTTTCTCCACCACCTAAGGCAATGGTTTGAGCTTGTTTTTTTAAGTCTGCGACCAATTCAAGCATTGCAGCTTGATTGATTTTAAACTCTTCACTACGTGGATTGATTTTACTTTTAATTTCGTTCATCAATGACTTCCTTGTATTAACTTGAATTATTTGGTTTCGTTGAATAACTCACGACCAATTAACATGCGTCGAATTTCAGAAGTTCCTGCACCGATTTCATAGAGTTTGGCATCACGCCACAATCGACCTGTGCTGTAATCATTGATATAACCATTGCCCCCAAGGGTTTGAATTGCTTCACCAGCCATCCAGGTTGCTTTTTCAGCTGAGTAGAGAATGGCACTTGCTGCATCTTTACGTAAACCACGATCATGATCAGCTTTATCACATGCTGCACCCACGGCATAAACCAAAGCCTTGCTTGCCAACCATGTAGAATACATATCCGCAATTTTGCCTTGCATGAGTTGGAATTCACCTAAACATTGACCGAATTGCTTACGTTCATGAATGTATGGGATGACCACATCTAAACATGCATCCATAATGCCTAGTGGTCCACCACTGAGAACTGCACGTTCGTAATCCAATCCACTCATGAGCACTTTTGTACCGTTACCCACACCACCCATCACGTTTTCTTTAGGCACTTTGACATTGTCAAAGAACAGGGGATAAGTATTTGAACCACGCATTCCGAGTTTGTCTAAGTGACTCCCATGACTAAAGCCTTCCATGCCTTTTTCAATAATGAAAGCAGTCATGCCTTTGGCACCAGCATTGATGTCAGTTTTGGCGTAAACCACCAGCACGTCAGCATCTCCACCATTGGTAATCCACATTTTTGAGCCATTAAGTACAAAGTGATCACCATGATCTTCAGCACGTAATTTCATACTAACGACATCTGAACCCGCATTCGGTTCAGACATTGCCAAAGCACCGACATATTCGCCAGAAATTAATTTAGGAAGATATTTTTGTTTTTGTTCTTCGCTACCATTACGGTTAATTTGATTCACACAAAGATTTGAATGTGCCCCGTATGAAAGTCCAATGGAAGCAGATGCTCGTGAAATTTCCTGCATGACAATGATATGAGCCAAATAACCCAGATTGACACCACCGTATTCTTCACTCACGGTAAGTCCAAGTAACCCCATATCACCGAATTTTTTCCATAAGTGAGCTGGAAATAAGTTGTCTTGATCAACTTGTTGAGCAATAGGTGCGATTTCCTTTGCACAGAATGCAGCTACAGAATCACGTAAAGCGATTAGTGTTTCGTCTAGTCCAAAGTCGATACTCTGTAAATTCATTTTCATTCATCCTAAAATTTAATTTTTATTTCCAGTGAAGCATTTTGTCCTTGCTTGAGAAATACAATACAGTTATTTTTTAAAAAAGTGAATATAGATTCAGAAAATGATTTATAATTCATTTTAGTTGATTGGGTGAACAATTATGAGTTATAAAAGATCCACTTTGATGCAAGAGCGTATGGAGCAAAATCGTCAATCGATACTGCAATCCGCGCGCGAACTTATTGCGGGTGGTGGTTTTAAAGATGCACAAGTGCAAGCGATTGCAGATAAATCTGGTGTCTCGAGTGGTTTGGTCTATCGCTATTTTGAGAACAAAAATCAGATTTTGATTGAAGTGCTTTCACAGGCCATCAAAGGTGAGGTCGATATTCTGAATCAGATTGCAAAAAATGATTGGACTTCGACTGAGAAGTTGACAAAGGCCGTCACTGCTTTCGTAAAACGTGCTCTGAATAGCCCTCAACTTGCATATTCACTCATGTTTGAGCCCGTAGACCCAACGATTGAGCATGAACGTTTTAGAAGTAAGCAATTGATAAAACAATCCATTAAGGAGATTCTTGCCGAAGGAAAGGTCAATGGTGAGTTCGAATTTGAAGATTTAAATACAGCTGCATTATGCGTGGTTGGTGCGATGACATTCGTTGTGATTGAACCTTTAAATCCATCCCGTAATGTGATGTTTGATGACGGTTATAAAGGTTATTTCGTTAAGCAAATTGCAGACTTTTGTGTCAATGCAGTTAAGGCAAAGGAGGAAAATTAATTTAATTCACACAAAAGGATGTCATGTTTAAACGAGTAATCGCGTAATTAATAACGAAATATTGGATTGATATAAGAAAATAGAATCAAGGAGTATGATTCAATGACGCAATTACGACTCAGTTATGCCTATGGCACCAGTGAGCAACCCTTATTGGGTATGACCATAGGCCATAAATTTGATCAAGCATGCCTACAATATGCCGATCAGGATGCTGTGGTCAGTGTGCATCAAAATGTACGTTTGACCTATCAGCAGTTACAAGAGAAAGTAAATGCTTTTGCATGTAGTTTATTAAAAATCGGTTTAGAAAAGGGAGATCGTCTAGCGATTTGGTCCCCTAATTGTGTGGAATGGACGATCGCACAATTTGCAGCCTTCAAGGCTGGAATTATTTTGGTCAACTTAAATCCTGCGTATAAAAGCTACGAGCTAGAATACGTACTCAATCGAGTATCTTGCAAAGGATTGATCATTGCATCGACCTTTAAGACGACCAATTATCAAGAAATTTTGACGCAAATTGCACCAGAAATTTTGCATACGACCAATGGCGTTTTAAATGCTGAAAAATTACCGCATTTAAAGTATTTGATCAAAATAGATGATCAACAACATACTGGGTTTTATCGCTTTAGTGATTTATTGGCTGAACCGACTTCAGAGCAGTTAGATCAACTTAATGAGATAGCATCTGGTCTTCAATTCGATGAAACCATCAATATCCAGTTTACCTCCGGAACGACAGGTAGCCCCAAAGGGACCATGCTGACACACAATAATATTCTGAATAACGGGTATTTTGTGGGAGAGGCAATCAAACTGACTTCTCAAGATCGAGTTTGTATTTCTGTACCGTTATTTCATTGCTTTGGTATGGTGATGGGTAATCTCGCCTGTATTACACATGGATCAACCATGATCTATCCATCAGCTGTATTTAATCCTCTTGATAGTCTTAAAGCGATTGAACAAGAGAAATGTACTGCGGCATATGGTGTGCCTACCATGTTTATTGCCATGCTTGATCATGAGCAATTTGACGAATTTGATTTGACCACATTACGTACAGGCATCATGGCTGGCAGTCCATGTCCAAAAGAAATCATGAAGCGCGTCATTGAGCGTATGCATATGCGAGATATCACGATTTGTTATGGCATGACTGAAACAGCGCCAGTAAGCGCACAAAGTTCGATCACAGATTCGCTAGAACAACGAGTGAGCACTGTTGGTCGAGTTCATCCACATATCGAAATTAAAATAGTCGATGAACACGGTAAAGTAGTGCCTCGTGGCAAACTCGGAGAGTTGTGTGTACGAGGATACTCAGTCATGCTGGGCTATTGGGATGAAGAAGAAAAAACACGAGAAGTCGTAGATGTCGCAAAATGGATGCATACCGGTGATATCGCTGAAATGGATGATGAAGGCTTTATCAAAATCAAAGGTCGCATTAAAGATGTTGTGATTCGGGGAGGTGAGAATTTATTCCCTAAAGAGATTGAAGACTTCTTATATAAACATCCTGCAGTTAGCGATGTCCAAGTGATTGGACTTCCTGACCCGAAATATGGCGAAGAGTTATGTGCTTGTATTATTTTGCATGAAGGACATGAATGTTCTGAACAAGTGATCAAAGATTACTGCAAAGCCAATATCTCACATAATAAAGTGCCACGATATGTACATTTTCTTAAAGAGTTCCCAATGACTGCTTCTGGTAAGGCTCAGAAGTTTAAACTCCAAGAATATATGCGTGAGCAACTCAATATTTTTGATGAGAGAGCTTAATCGTCATTGAGTAATATTTTTAACTTCAAGCTAGAAAAACAACAAAGCCGAACTTAGTTCACTAAGTTCGGCTTAATTTTAAAAAATAGTAGAAGAGCGATATGGCAAAGAATTTTGATCACCCAAAAATCGTAGAAAACTATGATGAACATATCAGACAGCTGATACCAGGATATGAACTGATGCATCTACATATACTGGCGCTACTTGAAACTCATCTCAAAGAAGAAGCTAAAATTGCCATTGTCGGGTGCGGAACAGGGTTTGAACTGAATTATTTATTAGATCATTTTCCTAAGGCGGAGTTTGTTGTGTTTGATCCATCGTCAGCGATGCTTGAAAAAACAAAACAGATCGTTCAGTTTAAGCAGCAAATGCACCGAGTCATAATTCTGCAAGGTGACACGACGGTGCTCCAGAAATATTCTGAAAATTTTGATGCAGTATTGAGTATTTTGGTTTTTCATTTTGTTTCACATGCATACAAAAAGAGTTTTTTAGGTGATATTTACCATGCTTTGAAACAAGATGGTGTGGTTCTGAGTTTCGATCTGATGCAATTCGAAGAACCAAATGATCAGTTAGTATTAAAAAATTTGGTGACAAAAATAGGATTAAGTGAAAAACAAAGTCAGGTCATGTTGGAAAGAATACATGATGACTTTAATTTAATGACGGTGAAAGAGATTAAGAATCTATACCTTCAGGCTGGTTATCAAAATTTAAGAACTTTTTGTCAAATGTCTAATTTTTATGGATTAAAAGCAGTAAAGTGATAATTTCATATTTAGAATAACCTATTCATTTTATCTTATATGAAAATCGTACAAATGGTTATATATCTAAAATGAAAAAGGATTATGATAAAAGTATTGTTTTATGAATATAAGGATTGTTCATGACCACAGAGACTCAATTTCCACAAACTTCTAATCGTGGAATCGCGGTATACAGTAATAACGCTGAAGCGATTGGTAATACACCGCTCATTCGCATTAATCGTGTAATACAGGGTGGGGCTACAGTTCTTGCCAAAGTCGAAGCACGTAACCCAGCATTTTCAGTAAAATGCCGTGTTGGTGCTGCTTTGATTGCAGATGCAGAACAACGTGGTGTGCTTAAAGCAGGCATGCATATTGTTGAACCGACGAGTGGTAATACAGGGATTGCGCTAGCTTTTGTTGCTGCTGCTAAAGGTTATGACATCACACTGACTATGCCTGCAAGTATGAGTATCGAGCGCCGTAAAGTACTCAAAGCATTGGGTGCTCATTTAGTATTAACCGATCCAGCTAAAGGTATGAATGGTGCTGTTCAAGAAGCAGAACGTTTAGTTGCTGAGAACCCAGAGCTTTATTATTTACCTCAGCAATTTGAAAACCCAGCAAATCCTGCCATTCATGAAACTACAACTGGACCTGAAATTTTTGAAGCAACGGGTGGTAAGGTTGATATTTTAGTGGCTGGTGTAGGTACGGGAGGTACGATCTCTGGTATTTCGCGTTATTTTGAGAAAGTTAAAAATCAAGCCCTTTACTCAGTTGCAGTTGAACCAGCAGACTCACCAATTATTGGACAAGCGAAGCGTGGCGAAACACTCACTCCGGGACCACATAAAATCCAAGGCATTGGTGCAAACTTTATTCCTAAAAACCTAGATTTAGATTTGGTGGATGAAGTTATCGCGGTTGAAAATCAAACAGCAATTGATTTTGCTCGTCAATCTGCAATCAAAGAAGGGATTTTTGTGGGTATTTCAAGTGGTGCAGCATTAGCGGCCGCTCATGAACTTGCTCAACGTCCTGAAAATGCAGGTAAAACTATAGTGGTGATTTTACCTGATGCTGGAGAGCGCTATTTATCTTCAGTTTTATTCGAAGATATATCAGCAGATTAATGAGAAAGTCAAAGCATTCTAAAAAAACGGTCTTCATGGCCGTTTTTTTGTGATTTATTCGATTCAAACAATTTTAAACTCTTCTTAAGTTACCAATCATTTTAAATTTATTACATCACACGACTATTTTCACAGTTTTGAACGCGATATCTTTAAGCGAATTTTTTCTAATAAAAAAATGAATGAACGACTTTAATCATCCTATTTATATTATCGGCGCTGGTGTTGCAGGATTAAGTTGTGCTCAGCATTTAAAATCAGCAGGATTTAATGTTGTTGTTTTAGAAGCACGTGATCGTATAGGTGGGAGAATACATACACAAAACATTGATGGTCATTGTTTTGACCTTGGTGCATCATGGATACATGGTATTGATAATAATCCGATATGGAAAATTGCAGAGTCCAATCGGATAAGTACTCAAGTTTTTAATTATGATCAAGTGGATTATTTTCATGCCAATGGTCAGCCATTTACCGAACAAGAGAGCTTAGAATTTGAAAAATGCCTTCGTGATGTTCAGAAGGTTTTTCAAAATAAATCAAAAGAGCAGGATATCTCCGCTTTTGAGCAACTTGAGAATGTTTTAGGAAAGATACGTTTTCAACTTCATTATTTTGATCGAGACGTCATCACACAAAAAATTAAGCAGTATTACTCAAGGCTTGCCAATGATCCTTTTGCGACTGATTTAGAGCAATTAGCCCATAATTTTATGGATTTTGAAGGCTACTTCTCAGGCGATGAAGTGATATTTCCAAAAGGTTATGAACAGATTGTTAAAGTTCTGGCTACTGATTTAGAGATTCATACGAATGCAGATATTGTTGAAATCGATCATGACTCTCATCAAGTGCAGATAAAAACAGCATGTGGACAGCTTTACATAGGTTCTCAAGTTGTGGTGACAGTTCCACTCGGTATTTTAAAGCAAGATAAAATTAAGTTTGAGCCGCCTTTGCCTAGTGGATTAGTCCGATCGATTCAAAAGCTGGGTTTTGGATCTTTCAATAAAATATTTATACAATTTTCAAAAGTTCTAGAATTTAATGGGAATGCACTTAAACACAATACGGCATTTTTTTGGGATGAGCGTGAGCTGTATAGTATTTTAGATTTTAGTCGTTTATATAATAAACCGACTTATCTACTTCTCGTTGGAGGTACAAAGTCAGAATGGGTTGATCAAGCAACGGATCAACAGGTGCATGAATATATCAAGAAAATATTGAAGATTTGCATACACTCCAATGAAATTCAGAACATCATAATTACCCGCTGGGGAAGTGATCCGTTTAGTTTAGGTTCATTTAGTTTTCCAAAAGTTGAACATACTAAAGATGATGTAGAGATCTTTAAAAAAGAGCATCCAGCGCAAGTATATTTTGCAGGTGAACATTGTCATACCGATTATGCAGGCACTGTGCATGGTGCATATCTGTCAGGTCGTGATACTGCTAATTTAATTATTCGTAGTGGCTTAAATATAAAGCTGTAACTGATGTACAGTTACAGCTTTATTTAGTTAGTATGAGTGAGTTGAGAAATTAACCTGAACTCACATTAATACATGTCCATATTCTTCGCGAAGTTTTCTTTTTAGCATTTTTCCAGTGCCGCTAAGCGGTATGGCATCGACAAAAATCACTTTATCTGGAGTTTGCCATTTAGCAATTTTATCAGCATAGTAATCAATGAGTTGTTGTTCAGTGATTTGACTATTAGGATGTTTAACGGCGATTAAGACAGGTCTTTCATCCCACTTTGGATGTTGTGCTGCGATGACCGCAGCCATCGCAATTTCTGGGTGACCCATTGCGATATTTTCAAGCTCTACAGAAGAGATCCATTCTCCACCAGATTTAATCAAGTCTTTGGCACGATCACTAATATGCAGATAGCCATCAGCATCTATAGACGCAATATCTCCAGTATCAAACCATCCATCACTGGTCAATGGTGAGTCGGACTGACCAAAGTATTTGTCAACAATCCAATGTCCTTTGATTTGTAAATTACCAATAGTCTCACCATCATGTGGAACAAGATCGGTTCCTCTTTCTTCAGACACTAAACGAATCCTGACTCCAAACGGCGGGCGACCTTGGGAAAGACGTAGTTTTGCTTGTTGATCCTGAGAAAGTTGTTTATGTTTAGCTTTGAATTGATTGGCAGTGCCAAGTGGACTAGCTTCAGTCATCCCCCATGCATGAATGGTTTCACAATCATATACATCACGGAATGTGGCTAACATGCTAGGTGGGCAAGCCGAGCCACCAATCACATTACGTTTTAAAGAGGTCAGTGAACTGTTCATTGCTTTTGCAGCGACCAACAAGCTTTGCCAAATGGTAGGAACACCAAGTGCAACAGTCACTTCATATTGATCAATGAGTTTAACTAGACTCTCACCATCAAGACCCGGCCCTGGTAATATAATTGAAGCACCTACCATCGCTGCGGCATAAGGTGTTCCCCATGCATGAACGTGAAACATCGGAACTACAGGTAAAATAATGTCTTTGGCTGACAGATTGAGTGAGTCAGGTAAGCTGGCCGCTAAACTGTGAAGAACAGTTGAGCGATGAGAATAGAGAGCACCTTTAGGATTGCCTGTTGTTCCAGAGGTATAACATAGTGAACTAGCAGTGGTTTCATCAAATTCAGGCCATGTATATTCTGCAGTTTGACCCGCAATTAAATCATCGTAGAACAAGACTTCGGGTAAGGCTTGACGAATCTTTTCATCAGGTGCATCTAAGCAGATGAAATGTTGCACCAGTGGAATATGTGCTTTTATTCCTGTAATCAAAGGTAGAAATGTTTTATCAAAAATAATCGCTTTATCTTGTGCATCATTAATAATGAAAATCAGTTGTTCTGGAAATAATCTTGGGTTAATGGTGTGACAGATTAAGCCACTACCAGAAATAGCATACCAAGCCTCTAAATGACGATGATTGTTCCAAGCTAATGTTGCAATACAATCGCCGTGAATGAGTTTAAGTTCATTTAATGCCTTTGCACCACGTTTAGCATTATCCGATACATCGCCCCAATTGGTTTCGTAAAGTGAGCCATCGGTGTTTTTTGAAACGATCAGGGTGTCTTTATGAAATTCAGCAGCATGTTCTAGTAAACTGCTGATTAATAAAGGTTGAAACATCATACGTCCGTGCATGCAAAGCTCCTGCTATTGATCATTTAAGTTTTTATTTTGAGTTGATTATATTTATGTAAGGTGAGTGCTCACGATTAACGTAACACTCACTGATGACCTAGAAATACACTAAATTATGCAGTCAGTAAAGAACCAACTAATTTACGGATTGAAACCAAAGGTTTACGCTCTGGAATGATGACACCAGCAGTTTTAAGGTCTGACACGAGTTCAGCGCGGAAGTCATTATAGTCAACCTCTGCTGCATGACGTTGACCGCCTTCAAAGTTGTAATGTGGATGATCTAACTCATGCTGAATCGCTTTTTTCATATCAGCAGGACGTTTATATTTTCCTAAGATTTCCTGACATGCCAAATTGGCTTGATGATCTGAAATTGGCCAAATACAACCTAGTGGCTGGAATAAACCAATGAAATAAAGATTGTCATGTTCTGCATGCATCATTTTACGGTAAAGCGGTAATTTTTCAGCATGTTGGAAATCTATAAAATCTTTATCGAAGAAAGGGAAGACGGTCCAGAAACCAGTACAACAACAAATAATATCAAACTCTTGTTGAGTACCATCGACGAATTCTACAATTTTACCATTGAGACGCTTGATCGCTGGTTTTGGTTTGATTTTACCGTGACGCACATAGTCAATGAAGTCAGAGTTCGCCGTTGGATGTTGTGTCAGCATCGGTTTGTCATTTACAGGCAAGCCAAAATCTGCGTAATTTCCACTGAATGCTTTTACCAATTTGGTCAGAATTTTTTGGCGCATTTTGGGCGGAAGTTTTTCCATTGACTTGACGAGTATGTCTGCGGGATGTCCAAACATAAATTTTGGAACAAACCATTGTGGACTGCGCATCGATATATACACATCTTTTGAGACACGTGCTGATTCTACGGCAACATCACAGCCTGAATTACCTGCACCAATGACTAAAATTTTCTTTCCACGCCAGTCGTCATTTACACCTTTAAAATCATGTGAATGCATCCACTTGCCAGTAAATTCACCTTCATACTCAGGGTATTTCGGTTTCCAGTGATGACCATTTGCAACCATTAAATAGTCATATATTTTCTGTTGTTCTTTACCTTGATCATCGGTGTAATCCACCACCCATTTTTTATTTTCATTTTTATGAATATGGTGAATGGTGTGATGAAATTTAATCTTGTCATATACACCAAAATGTTTGGCATAATTTTCAAAATACTGCTGTAGATGATCATGTCGTGGATAATCAGGGTAACTGTCTGGCATTGGATAATCTTCATATTCAGACATTGTACGCGAGCTAATAATGTGTGTATTCTCATAGACTGAAGAATGACCAGTTTTAGAATTAAACACCCAATTCCCACCGACTTTGTCATTCTTCTCGAAGATATCGTATGCAATACCATTTTGTTGACAATTTTTAGCAGCCGTAATTCCTGACGGACCTGCACCAATGATACAGACTGTGTTCATATTCATATCCTTGAATGATGTTCTTTTTATTCATAACCAACTATAGTTGGTTTTATGACTATAATCGATTTATTTTTAAACAGCAAGACAGGGGATTTGTTTAAATGCTTTTTGATGAAATTAAGCTTCCTGTACAAAAAAGAAGTAAAGCAAGGTTAGAACTTGTATTAGAAACAACGAAGAAAATATTAGAAGAACAAGGCATCAATTACTGTACTATTCCCGAAATTGCAGCACAGTCCGATCTTCCTAAGATTACGATTTATCAATACTTTCCAACAGTTAATCATTTGTTCAGCATATTGGTGAAACGTTATTTAGATGAACTGCAGGCCTATGTTTTGTTTAAAAATGAGTGCTATCAAACTTGGTCAACACGTGATATTTGTATTGACCTAATTTCTAAGGTGGCTGAGTTCTACAATTCAAATCCTGCTGCAAGTATTTTGATTCTGGGTGGGCCAGTACATGTTGATGGTTTTAATTTACAGGAAATCGTCATTGAGAAGATTGCTCATGATTTACAAGCGGTATTTGAGCAGAAAGTACATCCGCTGAAATTGAATAGAAAAGAGGAAGCGGTGTATCTGGTTGAAATGGTTTTTGCATTAATGAAACACAGCTACTATCAGCATCAACAAGTCACTGATGACATTCTAAAAGAATGCCATTTCATCAGTGAATTTTACTTAAGCAGTAAGGGATATAACTACCAACTTTAAAAGTTTATTTTAGTTTTTCCAAAAAATGTTGATGCGCTGCGATGAGTTGATCAAAAACGGGCGAATGAAATAGATCGAAGTGACCGCAGACGAACTCACGATATTCACCTTGTTTTAGTTTTTGTGCGAGTTTACGTGTTGCTTTGACAGGAATAAGTGAATCTAGTTCCGCACCTGACACAAAAACAGGGCATTGAATTTTATGAACGATCATTGTTGGTCGGTATAAACCAATGGTTGCAACGATTCGAGCTGGTACAGCATTTTTCCAATGCATCCCGTCTGGAATCAGTCGATAATAGGCATCATAGCAATCTTCACCCGCCAAAATGGCAAACCGATCTTTTGCAACTACAGGCATGGTTTTGAGTCTACCTATTTTTGCTAGGGCTAAATCTTGTAATGCAATCATGGTTGCAGGCAATAAATATTTTTTCGGATACAGTGTCAAGCTCACTAAACCATCAACGTGTGGAAAATTAGAGATCACTGCTTTAAAGGTGTGTTCACTTGCTAATGTTAGAACATGCGCACCACTGAACGAATACCCCCATAAAATGATATTTTTTTTCGGGATGTAGAATCGGGTTTGAATATAGTCGATAACGACTTTCCAATCCTGAAGTTGACTATTTTTATCAACAAGATGCTGAACAGGACCACTGCTTAATCCAAAACCAGAATGATCAAATACGCATACGTTATATCCCAATTCTGCATAAGCTTCAGCGAAAGAGTTTAAGCCACAGCTTTTTTCTCCACCTAAGCCATGAGCCATAATGATGATACTAGAATCTTTTGTGATCGGCTCTGGCATATATAAATCCGCTTGGATTTGATAGCTGCCATTCGGAATGAGTAATTCTTGAGTTTGCATCGTGGTTATCCTTAACATTTTTTTATTTTTTAAACCCAACTCAGGTTGGTTTAAGCATATCGTTATGCAGTATAAAAGTCTATTTGATGTCAAATCGTTCAGAAAATTTTAAGCCTGATTGATTTAAATACATTTTTATTCGATGTATTCGTATGAGTTTTTTCTATCGCAAGCAATGTATCGCCTTAATCTTGAGCTATTTCATTTTGGTCAATCTATTTCCAGTACATGGTGCAGTCGACATGAAATTGATTCAATTAGGCTTAAATTCAAAAGGAGTGTTCTATTTAAAAGATGCATTTTGGCCAAGTGTAGTCGGGCATGAATGGGTTAAATATGTGCTAATCGCGATGTACTGCAGTATGCTGATATCTGTAGTTATGGTTGCTCATCCCAAATCGAGAAATCAAAATTTGGAAACCTCTAAAAATTACATCACAATTTTTGCAGTTGCTTTAATTTCAATTATTTTAATAGCGTTGTTCAAATCACAGTCGAACTTGATGTGTCCATGGGATGCAGCTCAACCTCAGGGAATGACAGTTGTCTGGAGTCTCAGTAGTAAAGTTGGGCATTGTTTTCCTGGAGGTCATGCTTCTTCAGGTTTTGCATTATTGAGTGGGTATTTTGTGTTCAGGAGCAAAAAAAGCAAATTAGCTCAATTTTACTTATTGAGTGCAATTCTCTTGGGAATGCTTATGGGATGGACACAAATGCTCAGAGGAGCGCATTTTTTAGTCATAATCTTTGGACTGGTTGGCTGATTTGGATGTTCAATGTCGTAATATTTAGTCTAAAAGAAAAGGTTAAATTAGCCTAAGCAATTAATGTAGTTTAATTTCCACTCTCACCAATAAACCACCTAATTGAGGGCTGCGATCAAAGATAAGATTACCCCCCATACGTTCTACCGCTTTTTCAACAATTGATAAACCTAAGCCACTACCAATTTCTTGATGTTGCTCAACTCGATAAAATCTTTTTTTAATACGTTCATAGAGATCTGCTGAAATTCCTGGGCCACTATCTTCGACTTGAATGATAGCTATATCATTCTCTTGAAATGTCGAAACATTAATGATGCCATTGGGAGGCGTGTATTTAATCGCATTCTCTATTAAGTTGGTTAATATTGAATCTATAGCAGATGAATAATTTATAATTTGAACGTGTTCATAACGTTCCATACCTAAATCGATTTCTTTGGCTAAAGCTAAATGAATCAATTGTTCAATAGATTGATAAGCACGTTCATCTAACCGAATACTCATTTTTTTCTCGTTACTGGCATTCAATGAATCTTGTTGAGCGAGATTTAAAAGCTGTCCGACCAAATGCTGAGTTCGGTGTAAACCATTATTCATTTTGATTAATGATTCGTGATGGGGGAGCTCTTTGAGTAAAATTTTAGTTTGAAGATTTAATGCTGTAATTGGTGTTCTTAATTCGTGAGCGGCGTCTGCAATAAATTGTTTTTGTTCTTGTTGGGCATCAGAGATCCTTTGAAATAATTGATTGATTGCTTGAATGCTGGGTACTAGCTCAATAGGGTACTGTTGAGGGTCAATTACGGTCAGCTCATTTGGTTTACGTGTACTTAATTCGGATTTAAATTGCTCAAATGGAGCAAAATTTCTTCTAATTATAAAACCTAAGCCATAAATCGCGAAGGGCATAATGATTAAATAAGGTAAAAACATGTTGATTGCGAGCTCTATGGCTAAAGCTTGTCGAACAGAGTCTTGTTGGCTCACTTGAACTTGAACAGTTTTCAATGGAATCACATAGGTATGCCATTTACCATAATGATTAGTGTGATGATAAAAACCTGACTTAGCGACTGGCTCAACCAACTGTTTAAACTTTTCATGTAAATGTGATTGTTGGTCATAGGCCCAAACATCTACAAATAAATCTTCTTCATGGTACTGTTTTAAATGTGAAAATTTACTCTTTACAGGATCTGGATTAAATTTTGCAACGCGCTCTGCCAGATTTTTCAGCTGAGCATCAAGTATTTCATTTGTTTCTTCTAAAGCTGTTCTATAGGCTGAAAAAACTAATATGCATCCCATTACCACACTAAAAATTGAGGTAAATACAACAAGTTGCTTTTGTAAAGAGTAGGGTTGCGTCATGAATCAATTCTTGTTTTATGGTGTAGGCTGACCTAGCCGATAACCTAATCCTCGCACATTACGAATAAAATTTTTACCTAATTTTGAGCGTATGCGATGAATATAGACTTCAATGGTATTACTGCTGATTTCATTTTCAATATCATACAGTTTTTCTTCAAGATTAGACTTCGAAAAAATCTTATTTGGATAAGTTAAGAGTGGAATTAATAAAGCCCACTCACGGTTTGAAAACTCAACCGTCTGATTTTCAAAACTCGCGATATGTTGTTCAAGATCTAACCTGAGTCCGCCAAATTCTAAAATTTGTTTTATCTGAGGTGTATTTTGTTGAGATGCACGTCTGAGTATGGCGTGAATACGCGCTAATAACTCCTCAAACTCGTATGGTTTTACTAGATAATCATCAGCGCCTTGATTTAATCCATCGATACGGTGCTGAAGTTGATCTCTTGCTGAAATAATGAGTACAGGAATTGAAGGAAATAGTGAGCGAAGATGTTTGAGTACTTGCATGCCATCCATCATAGGTAATCCAAGATCGAGCAGCACTAAATCAAATGCTTGTTGATTTAATTGTTTTAAGCCATCGATGCCATTATTGACCCAGACTACTTCAAATGATTGATATTGGAGCAACTTTTGAGATGACTCTGCAATCATAAAGTCATCTTCAATCATCAGGATTTTATTCATATTAGGCTCTGTTCTATAATTGAGGTTTGCATTGTTGGCTGAGGTCTAATGCGGGTTGTAATGTTGCAGTATGAATATTTAATAAACTTAGCATGGTGTGAAAGACATTGTCTTGGCTTAGTACATCATTTTTCCGAGATTCAATGCATCGTACAGTTGACGCTTCATGTTTTCGCCATGCTGTTGAAAACCACATGATCATCGGAACATGAGTTTGTTGTGATGGTGCAATTTGATAAGGGGCGCCATGTAAATACATTCCATGTTCACCCGTGGATTCACCATGATCTGATAAATACCATAAAGCGGATTGAAATTGAGTTTGTTTGTTTAATAAATTGATTGTCGAAGCGAGAATATGGTCTGTATATACAATTGAATTATCATAAGTATTGATCAGAGCTTGTTGACTACATCCTTGAATTGCGCTGGTGTTACAAGTCGGCTGAAAGGGTGTGTATTGATGAGTGGACCGTTTATAGTAAGCTGGGCCGTGACTTCCCATTTGATGGAGTACGATAAGTCTTGGCGTTTTATCATTTTTGGGAATGGCTTGAATATAGGCATTAAGGCTATCAATCAATATTTCATCTTTACATTCACCCTTAGAATCGCACCATTGCTTATGAATAGATTCGGGAATTTCATAACGCTCAACCCGATTACAAACCTCTTTGCATCCTGAATTGTTATTGATCCACGTTACTTTGTAGCCCGCACGTTGAATAATATCGAGTAAGTTCTCCCGTTGTCTTGCGACTTTTTCTGTATATGCTAGTCGAGTCATACCAGAAAATAAACAAGGTACGGATACCGCCGTTGCAGTACCACAGGAACTGACGTTACGAAAATTGATTATATTTAATTTGCTTAATTCTGGATTTGTAGCTCGATCATATCCATTCAACTGAAAACTTTCTGCACGTGCTGTTTCTCCTATCACTAAAACCATCAGTTTTGGAGTTTGATGGGTCGCCGTTTGAATAAATTGGTGTGCATCACGTCCGTAGGGTTGAATTATAGTATTTTTGGGAGGTTGAAGATGTTTATAATAACTGAAGGACGCTGCAACGACATTTTGAGGGCTGATCATTCCTTTCAACTCTCTGTTTTCTCTAAAAATAGCTGCATAGTCAACATAATATAAATAAGCGCAACCTAACACTAACACTAAAACTAAACTGATTACACTGTGTAACATTTTCCTGCAAAGGGTATGAGAAAACGTTGATTTTTTGATATTCACCCAATAAATAAAATAAAGAGGAACCAAAATAAAAAATAGGACCCAAACAACTAATCTTATATTTATCAGATCAAGTGCTTCCATCGTATTGGTTTGCATCATATTTTGAATCTGATCAGCATTGATAATAATGCCTAAATTATTTACAAAATATGCGGACATACCGCCTAATACAATCCAGATATCTGCAAATATCTTTACGTTCGATCTCCAATGAATAAGATTGAAAATAAAAAAATAAGCGGCTGTGATTAAAACAGTTGAGCCTAGTAAAAAAAGAATTGCTTGATAACCTTGATAAGGTGTGAGTGAAGTAAGTTGTTTGTAGAACGCAATATTTAAACCAATACCAGCCCACACCGAGAGTATTAAATTGAATAGTGCTAGGCTTATCGTTGGTTTTTTCCATTGCTGAATAATAGATGTGTAGCGCATGCGATCAGTTCTAATATTTAACTACGCTGAGATTAGGTTTTGTTTCTTAAAATTTACTGAATAAATGTATGAACTCTAGGGCATAAAAAAGCCAGACTGGTGGAGCAATCTGGCAAAGCGTCAAGATGAGTCACCCGTGACAAGTGATGTTTCCTGGGTTCAGGTTTAAGTTGTTCTGAACTTAAGCCTGAATAAATTCAGCCACAGCTTGGTTAAACGCCTGTGGTTGTTCAACATTCGAAATGTGCGAAGCATTAATCTCAACAAGTTGACTACCCGCAATCGCTGCTTGCATAAACTGACCATCTGCCACAGTGGTCACAGGGTCTTGTTGACCTGCAATAATCAATACAGGAATCGAAATCTGTTTGAGTTGTTCACGCACATCCGCCTTAGCCAAAGCTTCACAGCAGCTTGCATAACCTTCAGGGCTGCCAGCTCCTAAGTCGTTTGAAAGTTTTTCAATCACTGCTGGGTTGCTTTGGATAAAGGGATCTGTAAACCAACGACCTGCAGCCGTTGATGCAATCGGTG
>NZ_FOBK01000019.1:0-25773 GCF_900109815.1 Acinetobacter sp. DSM 11652 | reverse complement strand
CCGGCTTCCAAGGTTTTAACCAAGGTGCTGTACCCTGCTCTAATTGCTCAATAATTCGAGCTGCAACACTTTCTGCATATTCTTGTTTCATGAATTAACTCCAATTATCGAACTTCTGCACCAGCGATAAAAATTGCTGTTGAATGGGGTTGCTCTTGTGCTATCTCCCCGTTAGATTCCCACGCATCAGCTTCTGACATTGCAGTTTCTACAAAAGCACCATTTCGCATTGCTTCATCTGCTGTGTATTGAACTTGCACACCCGCAACGCCTGCGTCTTTTTGAGATTCACTTACAACTGGTTTAATAGTTACTTTATTGCTCATTGTGTTATTCCCTTGAGTTCTAGGATCATAAAAAATTGAAGTAGGTAAGCTTGTAGAAGGCATACTGGTCATTTGATTATTTGCTGTATTTACCCGGACTGCTGCTACTTGGTTTTGGCGATAATCAGGAATATTTGCTGAATTGCCATTTTTAATAAATCGAGCTACATAGCCGTTTGTAAAACCGTTCTTAAAATTTCCAGTGTTATAAGCTGATAAAGCAGCACGTAAAGCCGCCTGTTCGTTGGGATATTGCTTAACTGCTCTTGAGTAAAAAGCTGTTAATACTTTTGCGCCTGCTTTGATGTTTTTACACGGATCGTTAAACATTTCATCGACGGTATAGCCTAAAGCTTTTAAATTGGTGCTATTAATCTGCATGTATCCCATATCAACTGAATGGCCCGCACGAATTGCGGCTTTTGATACATAGATTGCCTGCTCTTTAGTTTTGATGTTTTTGATAGGTGAATTAAAACGGACTCTTTTTCCGTTCACTTTTCTTACATTTACATTAACCGCTATAGGATTAAATGAACTTTCAACTCTAATAATTTCCTGTAATGTGTACGGTGCTACATTAGGCGCACATGCTGCAAATAACTCAATCATTGCTAACAACTCCCATTGAAACTTTTGAAATATCACCCTTAATTAAAATTGGTTTAGCATTTCCTTTAATATTTCTTATAGACAGTGGGCCAAAATAACGGCTATCAATACTGCCAGCGTTATAGGTTGAAAAAGCCCAAAACTGATTTTGTCCAACTATGTATTTACCCGGTGGATAGCCCGGAATTGCAGACATTGCTTGAGTGTTTGGCAAAACTATTCCATTAACCTTGACAGGTTGGCCCGGTGTAATTTCTACAACGTCACCGTCTAAAGCAGAGATAGGCTTTAATAGAGGGCTTACGCCTAAATCTTCACAATTCCCCCACATGCCGCTTTGCATGTAGCCGCGCTGATTCATTAGCTGAATAACTTCAACATTAGGCGGGCAGATTTCTATCATTTCCCCTTTTTTTGGTGCTAAATCTTTCACTATATAAATGCCAGTAGGTGCTGATTCAGTTTGATTAACACGAACACCAAAAGAGTGAGCTAGTGGAATCCCTGCACCTATAACGACTGCTAAACTCAAACTTAAAATGCCAATTTTTTTTGATTTATTCATGAACTTTAAACCCCTTTTTCTGAGTCTTAGCTTCTGCTTGGACTGCATCTTTTTTAACTTTTGGTGTAGTTCTTACAACGTCTGTTTGTGGTGGTTTAATTCTCGAACGTTCTGAAAAAACAGGGTCTAAAAAGTAAAGGATTTGGCGACCACGGATAACAGCATTACCAGCTACAAATACAAGCATTTCGCCCGGCTTAGTAATATCGCCTTTAGTGTCTTTTGTTGGCCCCGGTAAACGCATAATTTCATCGGGTGTCATTAATGGTCTTTGAATTTCTTGATAGCTTCTTGAAACTTGATCAAGCACCATTCCGAACCGTTTACCCGATGTAGAAATTTGCTCCTTAACAACCGTCATTTGCCCGGTCATTTTGCTCATCCATTCCGCTGTTTCTACTTTGTTCGGTGCATAAGCAACTCGAATATGGCAGTTAGAAATAATTGATTCATAGTTTGTGTAGGCCTTGTAAAGCTGCTGTACGTCTTGACAAATTAGATATGCTTTCATGCCATAACCAGCGATATAAGCAAGCGCACTTTCAAAAACTTCTAACTTTCCAAGTGTCGGAAATTCATCAAGCAAAAGTAAAAGTCTATGTTTGTGAACTGTCTTCGAGCGTCCGTTATCAAACTCCATTTGATCCGCAAGTGTTAAAACCATCTGAGTAAGTAAAAGACGGGCAAGCGGTCGCATACGATCCGCATTTCGTGGGGTAGTAATAAAGTAAAGTGAAACAGGTCGGTCATGATCCATAAGATCACTGATTGTAAAATCACTGCGAGAAGTATTTTCGCCTACGATTGGATCACGATAGAGTGACAAAGCATTATTGGCTGTTGAGATAATACTTCCCAGCTCACGCGCTGGCGTTCCAGCCATTCGACGACCAACGCCACTAATTACAAGTTTAGCTTCTGTCGCTGCTGGATCATTTTCAGTATCTAACTCTATATCCCGCATTTCATGAAAAAGGCCCAATAATGCTTTTGGATCGCCTTCCTCGTCTTGATCTAAGTCATTTTCTGTATCCGGGGCTGCAAAATCGCCTACTCCCGTTAGCATGTGACCACAATCTTGTAAGCATGGAGTACGGCCGACTGTAATCCCTTTGTATAAAGCATGTAGGATTAAACCATTCAAAAGCTCGAAAGCTGCTGATCTAAAATGATCGCCTGAAATTCCTTTACCATCATCATCAATAACCATAAGGGCAATGTTTTGCGCGTCTGAAACTTGATAACGAGTTTTAAATCTGACCTCGGCTAGTGGATTCCAAGAACAACCTACATTTGGCTCTGCCGGGTCAAATCGCAATACAACATTATTTGCTTTTTCTTTACGCCAGCCTGCTGTCATTGCATAGTTTTCACCCTTACGATCAAGGACAAATACACTATGAGGCCAGCTTAATAAAGTTGGTAATACAAGCCCTACCCCTTTACCCGAACGAGTAGGCGCTAACGCGCAAATATGCTCAGGGCCATCGTGTCTTAAATAATGGGTTCGACCTGTTTTAAGATCATCATAAGCACCACAATATACGCCCTTTCCCTGATTACCTTCTGACGGCATTAATCCCGTTTCTATTACTTCTTGAGCAGTAGCAAAATGCGCTGTACCGTGAACATCACCATGCTTTTGTGAACTTCGCGCTTTCATACCTGTCACAATAACAAATGTAACAAGCCCTAACATTGTACCTAGTGCGAATATAATAAATGCAATATTAAAAATTTCAGGGGCAGAATTATAATAATTAAAAAGCCATTTAAACCAGTTAAACGGATTGTAAACACTACCAATAACGGGCTGACCTAACCCAGCATGATATGCAAACTTTTTAGCTATATATTGAGTACAAACACCATTTAAAATGACTTCATATCCAACTAAATAAATACTACCAATCAACCTTAATCTAGTGATTGATACTTCTTTTTGGCTCATAATTCTATACCGTTAGATTTAACTTTCTTATCACCCACAAAACGACCGCGAGCGTCTAATTTAACAGGACTACCAATTTTCAATTTTGAAGCTTTAGCAACAACACGTTCGCTAGATGGTTTGACAAAAATTTCATTGCCACGTTTCAAAAGCAGCACTTCGCTACCATCTTTAAGCTTCCTTCGACCTTCATAAGTAAAGCTACCTGCATCCTCAGAAGTCCATAACTTATGATAGTCTATAGACGATAATTTTTCACGTACTTTATTGCGTTCATTGATAAAATTCTCTACAGAAAGACTTCCATTTTTAGCAATATTTTCGTCGGTTTTTTCTTCAACTTTATGATCTTTTAAAGTTTCTTCTGTCGGTATATGAACGGTATTTTTAACTAAATTATTTTCAGTTTTTTGGCTTAAAATAGACTGTCTGATACGCTCCATTTCAGGATCGGCAAAACTAACATTTAATCTATGAAGTCCTGCAAGCTGTGCAACTTCCTGTTTAAATGTTGCACTACCTTCTACAATTAAAGCCTGCCCTTCAAAACGCTTGGATGCCAGCTCAAGTGCAACCATAGCCGCCCCTGTTGTAGCTTTTTCGGCCTTAACATGCGAAGCCCTATCAACTACAAGCCCACCGTCTGCCGTTTTATATGACATAGAACCATCATTACGGGCCTGTGGTTTTAGTGCTTTCAAGATATAGGTTTTAGCTCTATCCGTACTTTCTGCAGAAAGTAGATCAGCTTTAAATTGGGCCTCTTTTAGCTCTCTGCTTCTTAAGACTTCTAAAGCATCAAGATTGCCTGCTTCTGCTTGCCTGCATAGCCATTCAGCCCATGTTGGTGTTGAAGTCTTGTTAAACAATGCCTCTCTTTTTGCTGCCATTTCTTTTTGGTGTTTTAAACGTGAAGCATTTGCTTGTTGAGTAATAGTTGCAGACATAATTTTTTTAGCTGCACCTTTCGGACTCATTTTTAATAAAGCTCGTTGTGTTTTACTCCATGCAGCCAGTTGCTCTTTAAACTGTAAATTTTCCGCTTTAATGCTGGCAAATCCATTTCTACGCGCTGCAATATTTGTTTGTTTCTCACGTTGATATTGAGCAAATAATTCCGCAGTTTTTGGGTGATTTTGCCGGGGTTTTGGGGTGAACTTTTTCTTAGATTCGCTTGCTAGTCCTTTAGACTTTTCAAAAGGGCCTAAACGATCCGTTAGAGACTTCAAGGATAAATCACGGCTGCAATTACTAGCCCGTACCCATAAAGGCAATTCAGGATCACCAATGATCAAGCCCGCACCTCTTTGCGTCATTAAAAGCCCATGTTCCGAAAGTGCTTCATGGACTTCTTTCCAGCTTTTAGCTTCTCTAATTGAAGGCGCTACCTCACGGGCCACATAGCCCGAAAGTGTTTCTAGTCCACTATGGTTTTCAATATCTGCTGCTTTGCCTTTTGGTGTCTGCTCTTGAGATTCTTTTGCATCATATTCAGACAAAGCAGTTTCATCGAACGCACCAAGGGCCAAGGCTTCCGATTCTGAGAACTCTAATCCTCCTCCATCTTGAGTAATATTTCCTCTATCGCCTGCTCTCTCCCGTCGCAAGCTGTGAACGGGTGCTTTTCCTCCTGACTCCAAACCAACAAGTGCATTACCTTGCAGTAACATTTCAGCTCTTTGGGCTGCACCATCCAAACTGCTGCCGGACAACGTTCGCAAATCGTTGAAGGTTTTGGGCGGTCTTTCTCCGGTAAACGTGAGATCGTAGGACTCTCGTAAATATCGTCTAAATCTTGTGTCTCTAAGTTCTGGTCGCTGTGCTGGGTTAAGTTCGATTGTTCCTGAATCTCTTGATCCAACTGTTCTTGATCGTTCATTACTTCTATTTCGCTCATTGTCATTTAGTCCGTGATTAGTTCGTTGTAGGTTGTGTTTAACTTCAAGGCGCTCACACGCCTCCATTAATCGCTTTTGATCATAGTAAGGCTCGATATTTTGGAAACCCGTCGGGTGTACCTTATTAATAG
The DNA here is from genome assembly GCF_900109815.1 of Acinetobacter sp. DSM 11652. Taxonomy (NCBI): domain Bacteria; kingdom Pseudomonadati; phylum Pseudomonadota; class Gammaproteobacteria; order Moraxellales; family Moraxellaceae; genus Acinetobacter; species Acinetobacter sp. DSM 11652. Next base: position 20,290 of record NZ_FOBK01000019.1, on the reverse strand, counting down.
CCACATGAACATGAAGATGATCCGTATCAATATGAACTGCTGATATTCTTTGATGATCCCTATAACCAATGGAATCAACTAAATGATCTTCAATATCATGTAAAACTTCTAAGGGTGGATTCTCCCCAGGCGGGAAAGAAAAAACTAAATGATAGGTTTTGTCATTCTTAGATCGTGAATTAATTGATTGAGTAGCTTCAATTAAAACTGTGGCTGCTGCTGGATCATCTGTCTCACAGTTAGTCACCCGATAACTGCCGACCCTTTCACCTTTATGGGTTTTATCATCCGTCGCTAAAATATAATCGGCTGTTCGTTCCCATGTTTGAGGATCATTTTTCCCCTGAGCCGCTACCATATACTTAACCAGCCGGGCGGCCGATGATGTGCCTTTTTCTCTAAGAACGCGCTTCGCTATCATTTCATTTAATTACCTGTGACATGAGTTTAAGCATTTCTTGCTGGATAGCTCGAAAGTCCTTCATCATTGATTCAACTTCAAAGGGCCTAGCTCCCTGACCTCTTTTTTCAGCAAGCCACAATTTTAAGAGGCCCGCGACTCGACCAAGATCACCGTTTACTTTTGCCAAATCTGAAACAGCTAATAAATCGACTTTCGATTTAATAGGCTGATTTAAACCCAATGCCCGAAGATAGCCCGACATAGATAATCCTGCATTTTTTGCCCTCTCTCTTATTTCCTCTTTTTCATCATCCGTTACCCAAACTTCGATAGGCTTTCCCCGTCTTCGGGCTTTTGTTTTTGGTGCTTGATCTTCTGACATATTTTTCCCTCATGCTGATTTTTGAGAGTCGCGGCAGCGACTGTTGACCTCGTAGAGCAAGATTTCCCGTTGAGCCGAATGGCGAATAAGGGGGCAGTATTGTAGGGAAAGGGCTTCGCCCGCACCCGTACAATACACATCTTGCCATCCAATACCTGACAATTATACGAAATTATTTAAGAAACCACCAATCTGACCCGTGACATTTTGCAAAATTGCCTATAATTTCCTATAGTTGCCTATAATTGCCTAAAGTTGCCTAAAATAGCTTGCAGAACCTCTTAAAGTTGCCTATAATTGCCTAAAGTTGCTTATAGTTGCTTATAGTTGCCTATCTATGCAATAATTCTGCTTTAAGCTTCAAAACGTGTAAGGAGTAGAGGAGATGAGCAGCGTTAAACCCCGTAAAGGAGAAGGCCGTATTGCATTCATCGCTCACCGTGAAAGATTTAAAGAGATGCTTGACGCTGGCTATCCAATGAAGACTATTTATGAGGAAAATAAGGACATACTTAGATTCGGATACCCTCAATTTACAAAATATGTTGCCCGATTTATCGAAGCAGAAGAACACCAAAAAGGAGATGAAGTTGTCAGACAATCAACCGCTAGCAACTCAGCCCCAGCGGAAAAACCAACGGAACAAAAAACAGGACGAGATCCAAAAAAAGGATTTAGTCACGACCCAAACAGCGGAAACGCAAGAAACGACCTCATTTAAAACAGACTGGAGTATTAAAATGAAACAAGTACATTTCACGTTACAAGGTAAGGGCGGTGTAGGAAAATCATTCATTTCTGCAATCATGACTCAATATCTAAAATCAAAAAATGAAGAAGTCATTGCTGTGGATACTGACCCAGTTAATGCAACCTTGGCGGGCTATAAAGCTTTCAATACTCAACGTTTAGAATTAATGGAAGGCGGTTCTTTAGTTGAGCGTAATTTTGACCAATTAATTGAACAAATCGTTGTCGAAGATACAAATTTCGTTGTAGATAATGGTGCAGCTTCTTTTATTCCTTTGTCTTATTATATCGCTGAAAATGATGCTATTAACTTGATCGGTGAAAATGGAAAACAGGTTATCATTCATACAGTGATTACAGGCGGTCAAGCAATTCGTGACACACTAAGCGGCTTTGCTTCACTGGTCGAACAAATGCCGGAAAATGTAAAAATAGTGGTATGGCTAAATGAGTTCTTTGGAGACATTGAAGCGGAAGGCAAATCTTTTGAAGAAATGAAGGTATATCAAAATAATAAAGATCGTGTTTTAGGCATCGTAACTATTGCCCGTCAAACAGGCAGCACATTCGGAGAAGACGTTAAAAAAATGCTAGATAGCAAAATGACGTTTGAAGAAGTCGCCCAATCTCCTGAGTTTGGCTTAATGTCTAAGTCTCGCTTAGCAAAAGTTAAGACAGCAATTTTTCAGCAACTAGCATTAATTATGTAATTAGGAGGCAGCGGACATGCCAGTAGATTTTGACGCGATTCGTAAAGAGATTGCAGTAAAACACAATGTACTACTGACTAAAGATGATCCGGTGCTTGTTACGGTTTCACTAAACGAGATAGTGCTAGCGCACTATCTCGAATTGCTTTCTGAAACTTACGACGATCAAGCCCGGGCATTAATTCAATCATTCCAAACACACACTGAACAATCATTAGAGCAAGCCACTAAAACGGCTGAAAAAATTATTACCCAATCAACTGAATACGTTGCACAAGAAATAAAAGACGTGGTAAATAAATCAGCAGCAGAAGCATATTCATTAGCTCTAAAACAAGCGGCTCAATTGAATGATGACTTAAAACGTCAACTTAATGATCAAGCCGCAACTGTTTTGGAAGTAAGAACATCAAGAAATACGTCAATTATCGCTGCGGTAATTGCTATTTGCTGTGCATTATTAATATTAGTTGTTGCTGTGCTTAAGTAGCAATTTAAACTCTAATTTTTATTATGATGCTGATTATTAAATAGCACTTTTATTACGCGATAATGTATTTAAAAAACCCACTTCATTAAGTGGGTTTTTTTATTAAGTCGGAATTAAATGTAATATGAAGTAATTAATGACAATAAAAAATATTTTTCTATTTTGGTGTTTTTAAGCAAGGTTTTGTTATATTGCATTAAATTAAAGCTCAAAAAAAACTCGGTTTATGATTACATTTTTTTAATGACTATGAACAAAAATGCACATAAAACTAAGGTTTTAGCTCTAATTTAGCCATATTGGTTTAATTATCAATCAATAAGTTTCACATTTTGCCAAACGTAATTTTTTTTTGTTAAGATGCGAAATTGTTACATTGCGTTATCGCGTTTAATTCGCTGTGAATATGATTTTTTGAAATGGAGAAACTGAGTGAACGAAAAGGGTGAAGCCACAAATTCACAAGCCAAAATCGGGGAAAATAACTCAAATACATTTGTATCACCTGAGAGACTTGTTTTCGCCCGTAATTTTTCAGATGCTCGAAAGAAGCGAAAATTATCACAACATAAAATTCACGAAATTACAGGATTTGCTCAAAGCTGGATTAGTGAAGTTGAAACCGGAAAAAGTACAATTAATGTGGATAATATGGCCCGATTAGCTAACGTTGTCGGTCAACCATTATGGAAGCTTTTAAAGCCATAACTCAGTAGATTTAAAGATTTTATCAGGCCCGCTTTATGCGGGTTTTTTTATTGCTTGGTGAAAAATAAACACCAAAAAGGAAGATAAAAACATTGCTTTTTTTATAGTCTGTAGACTATAGTAACGGAATTGTTATAGCTATATTTTAACATCAAAAAAAATTGAAGATCGAGAGAATCATGAACGACCTAAACCCCTTACCAGTAACAAGTGAACATGATCGACGTATCAAGGAAAAATTAAAGCGGGAACTTGGGCCACTGATCTGCGGTCTACTCGAAGACACCCGTGTTATTGAAATCATGCTTAACCCTGACGGTTCGCTTTGGGTTGAACGCTTAGGCGAATCTATGGAGAAAGTAGGCGTAATGTCAGCGCCTCAAGCTGAGTCTTTAATGGGTACAGTGGCTTCAACACTCCGCACCCAAATTACAGCACAAAATCCAATTTTAGAATGTGAATTACCAATTGACGGCTCACGCTTTGAAGCGCTTATTCCTCCTGTGGTCGCTGGGCCAACTTTCACAATACGAAAAAAAGCTGTTCAGATTTTCACTTTAGATAACTATGTTGCAAGCGGCATTATGACGGTTGAACAGTGTAACGCCATTAAACAAGCTGTCCATGATCGACTTAATATCTTAGTTGTAGGCGGTACAGGTACAGGAAAAACCACACTTACAAACGCGATTATTCAGTTTATGTCTGAGGCTTCCCCTCATGATCGAATTGCAATTATTGAAGACACAGGCGAGTTGCAATGTAGTGCAGAAAATGCTGTGACTATGCGCGCTGTTGATCATGTAGATATGACTCGACTTTTAAAGGCAACAATGCGTTTACGCCCGGATCGTATTTTAGTTGGTGAGGTTCGAGACGGTGCAGCTTTAGCACTTCTTAAGGCTTGGAACACTGGTCATCCCGGAGGTGCAGCAACGGTACATGCAAACAGTGCAGATGCCGGGTTAATCCGAATTGAACAACTTGTTGCCGAAGCAACGCAAGCACCCATGCAAGCTCTAATTGCCGAAGCAGTTAATTTGATTATATCTATCGAAAAAGTTCCCCACGTCGGAAGACGTATTAAAGAAGTTGTCAAAGTGGTTGGTTTTGACAATTCAAATTACATCACCCAACCAATTTAATCGAGGTTATCAAAATGGAATCAACTATCAATACAGCGCCTAAATTCAATATTAAGGCATTTGCTAAAAGCCCTTATTTTATCGGATCAATTTTTGCAGTAGCCCTTCTTTTTGGTGCTGTAGATATTGCTCATGCTGCTGACGCTACGGCTGGCGGTGGTGCAGGTTTACCGTGGGAAGGCCCACTGGACAAACTAAAACGTTCTATTAGTGGCCCAGTTGCTTTTGTTATCGCTCTGCTCGGTATCGTCGCCTGTGGTGCTACTTTGATCTGGGGCGGTGAAATCACGGAATTTACGAAACGTATTATTTACGTGGTTCTTGTTGTATGTCTAATCGTTTTTGCAAACTCATTACTTACTGGTGTTCTGTTCTCAGGTGCAGTTTTACCAGCCGATGCCGTTATTGCTCAGGCTGATATTGTTGCTTATGCCAAAGCTCAAGCTGCGTCTATTGCGGGGATTCATAAGTAATGAGTGAGCAAGATAAACGTCGTGTAACGCCATTTCATCGTGCATTACACCGCCCGCAAATGATTGCAGGGGGGGAACGTGAACTCATGCTTTTCTCAATGTTGATTGCAGGCGGCTTGATCGTTTCAGCAATGAATTTTGTTGCAACTGTTTTGGGCTTAATCATTTGGATGATATGCGCTCATGCACTTCGAAAAATGGCTAAGGCTGATCCGAATATGTCAAAAGTATATATTCGCCAGCTTAAATACGGGCACTACTATGGCCCATTTTCTAGACCTTTCCGCGTTGCTAAGTCTTCGCGTATCTACTAATAACAAATAGGGGCATATATGTTAGCTTTAGCACCTTTCCGACGAAAAGCAGCAGGGCTGCCGGACTTGCTTAACTTTGCGGCTCTAGTTGATGACGGCATTGTTTTGGGTAAGGACGGCTCTTTGATGGCTGGATTCTTTTTCCGTGGTGATGATACCGCTTCCGCAACGAACTCAGACCGTAACTATTTGACGGCACTGGTCAATAATTACCTTTCGCGGTTTGGTGCAGGCTGGGCTATGTGGACAGATGCGGCTCGTTTAGAATCTCCGGGCTATCCCTCTCCGAACGTGTCGCATTTCCCTGAACCAATTTCAGCATTAATTGACGCTGAACGTCGTGCTTTATTTGAAAAACAAGATAGTCATTACGAAACAGAATATTCCCTTGTTTTGCAGTTTTTACCGCCTACCCGTCGAGACTCTAAACTAAGTGAACTTGTCTATGATGATGATGGTCGTGATGATTCTTCACCAGCCGACCGTATTCTTGCAGACTTTAAAAAACGTTTATCTGACCTTGAAGACGGATTGGCCGATCTATTACACATGCGACGCATGGGCGCATTTACAGTTGGAGAAGGTGAACAATCTTATTTAAGTGATGAACTCGTAAATTATCTACATTTTTCTATTTCAGGTGAAAGTATTGCTTTGCGTGTTCCAGACTGTCCGATGTATTTAGATGCTTGGCTTGGATTTCCTGAACTATGGCCGGGGGATACACCAAAATTAGGAAATAAATTTATTTCTTGCGTTTCAATCGAAGGGTTTCCTGGGGGATCATTTCCGGGTGTTCTTGATATTCTTGATAACTTGCCGCTGGCTTATCGCTGGTCGTCACGATTCATTTTCATGGAAGAACAAGAAGCTGTTGCAGCTCTTAATCGTTACCGTCTCAAATGGCAACAAAAGATTCGCGGCTTTTGGTCACAAGTCATGAAAAGTCAAAAAGGCATGGTAAATACTGATGCTATGGCTATGACACAAGAGACAGAAGTAGCTATCAATGACGCTAAATCAGGACTTGTTGCCTATGGTTATTACACGCCTGTTATTGTCCTCATGCACGAAGATCGAAAGGTTTTAGAAGAACATGCCCGCTATGTGCGTCGTGAAGTAGAACGAAAAGGATTTGCCGCACGAATTGAGACAGTTAATGCTTTAGAGGCGTGGTTGGGTTCAATTCCGGGGCAAACATATCCTAACGTCCGTCGCCCTTTGGTGCATACATTAAACCTTGCTGATATGCTCCCATTAGCAAGTATTTGGCCGGGCCTTATCAATAACCCAAATAAAGAAATGTTTCCGACCGATGCGCCTGCTTTAATGCACACGGTTACAAGTGGCGCTACACCTTTCCGATTAAATATTCATGTAGGTGATGTTGGTCATACTCTAATTTTTGGCCCAACTGGTGCGGGTAAATCCACACTATTAGCGACACTTTGCGCTCAATTCATGCGTTATCGTAGCCGCACAAGAATGGACGGAACAACAAAGCCAGCCAATATTTTTGCTTTCGATAAAAGTCGATCTTTGTATGCACTCGTAAACGCTACAGGTGGCTTACATTACGATATTGGCAGTGATGAAGATGATACGCCAGCCTTAGCGCCACTTATTGAAATTGACAGCAAATCAGGCTTTCTATGGGCTGCTGAATGGCTTGCAACATGCTTTGAACTCCAAGCAAATAAGCAACTTTCCCCAAGCCAAAAATCGGAAATTACACGCGCATTAAAATTACTGCAAGATGCTCCGCGAGATTTTCGATCTTTAACTGATTTTGTTTCTACTGTGCAAGATTTAGAAATCCGTGACGCTCTTAGTCATTACACGATCTCCGGGGCAATGGGGCATCTGCTAGACGGTAAAGAAGATAACTTAAAATTAAGTAACTTCACTGTATTTGAAATTGACGAGTTAATGAAATTAGGACATGCAAACGCGCTACCTGTTCTCCTATTTTTATTCCGTCGTTTTGAGCAGTCGTTAGACGGCCAGCCTTCAATTTTATCACTGGATGAAGCATGGGTAATGTTGGGGCATCCGGTCTTCCGCGAAAAATTGCGCGAATGGCTAAAAGAATTGCGTAAGAAAAACTGTTCAGTTGTTCTTGCGACACAAAGTTTATCAGATGCGGTTAATTCAGGACTGCTAGACGTTTTAATTGAGCAATGTCCAACAAAAATTCTATTACCAAATAAAGAAGCTGACCTTGAAGGCAGTAAAGAAAATCCGGGGCCAGCCGATCTTTACAAAACTTTTGGCTTAAATAATCGTGAAATTAGCATTTTAAAAAATGCTCAATATAAGCGTCAGTATTACTACAAGTCACCGCTTGGCAGACGCTTATTCGAGCTAGGTTTAGGGCCGCTTACGCTTGCCTTTGTAGCTGTATCAAACAAGGAAGATATTGCGGATATACGTCAACTTAAAACAGAACACGGCTCAGACTGGCCGTTACATTGGCTTGAACACAAAGGAGTTAGATATGAACAATATCTTAAAAACTAAGAAATCACTCACTGCTTTAATGGCAGGCGTAATTATGGCGAGTGGACTAACATTCACCCCCACACAAGAAGCTCAAGCATTAACTTATTACTGTGCAAACTGTTCGACTTTTTATCAGCAACTTGGCGAGTATGCACAGCAAGTAAATACTGCATTGAATACTGCCGATCAGTTGCGCGTAAACATTCAACAGTACAACGACATGATTAAGCAGGGTATGCAACTCCCGGATCGCGTTTTCAATCAAATTACAAACGACTTAAACCGGGTTAAAAGTGTTTATAACGAAGCTCAATCACTGGGCCGTAATGTATCGAATTTAGATAATAAATTCCGAGAACAATACAAAGGTTATGACAACTATTTAAAAAGTCATGGTCAATCATCTGTAGCTATGCCGGATCGCTATAAAAAATGGGCGGCTCAAGGCTTTGATAATGCCCGTACAGCAATGCAAGCGGCAGGGATGAATACAGGTACTTTTGCGTCAGAAGATGCAATGCTCAATCAACTTGTTTCACGCTCACAAACTGCGGCAGGCCGTATGCAAGCAACACAAGTCGGAAATGAAATTGCAGCTCAAAACGTCCAGCAACTTCAAAAGCTCCGCGACCTTGTGGCTACTCAAATTCAGTTGCAAGGCAACTATATGGCCCAGCTACAGGAACGCCAATCAGTCGATGACGCTTATATTGATAATTTCAAAAAAGGCGAAATCAATAGTACCAATCGCGACAAAAAATATTAATTAGAAAACGGCCGTCATTCCCTCAAATGACGGCTATTTTTTGGAGAACCTTATGTTAAAACGAGCGATATTCCCTAGCTTGTTAGCCATTTTTCTAGTCATATTTACAACTAATGCAATGGCTGCTGATCCAGCCGGAAACTTTACCGGACTGCTTGACCTGATCCAGCAAAGTGCTACCAATTGGGATGCTAGGTTAAGAGGCTATGCAATAAAGCTTTTTTGGGGCTTAGCAACAATTTATTTTGTATGGACTTTTTTCCCTTTGGTGTTCAAACAAGCTGATTTAGGTGAAATTGTTGGGGAATTAATTCGTTTTATTTTAACTATCGGATTCTTTTTCGCTCTTTTAATTTATGCAAAAGAATGGGCCGAAGCAATTGTTGAAAGTTTTAAAATTGCAGGTGCAAATGCTGCGGGATTAGGTGAGGCCGGATTAGCGCCAGCCGATATTTTTACAACTGCCGTCGAACTTGCCAAAAAAATTGGTGAAACCAAGACACTTAATCCGGTAGCAGGCGTGATGATCGGACTTGCTGCGGCAATTGTGATGTTATGTTTTGCATTCATTGGGGCTTATATGGCCGTCACAATCATTGAATCTTATATTGTTATTAATGCTGCTGTTTTATTTATGGGGTTTGGTGGTTCAGCTTGGACACGCGATTATGCTTTAGCTATTGCACGTTATGCTGTTTCAGTAGGGGCAAAACTCTTTGTTTTAACTTTAATCGTTGGCCTAATTAATCAATCTGCAATAGCGTGGAAAGCTGCATATACTTCGGATGATGCTTCAATGTGGACAATGGTTGGTTTAGCTTTAGCCTGTGCTTATATTGCAAAAACAATCCCTGACCTTATCCAAGGCATTATTGCCGGAAGTTCAACGAGTAATGGCGCGGGTGTAGGTGGTATGGCTGCTGTAGCTCTTGCGGGTGCAACGGCTGGGGCTGCTGCTGCTTCAAGTTTCATGCAAACTGCTGGTGCTACTGCAAATGCTGCCGGGCAAGCTGCTGGTGGAAGTGATTTAGCTAAATCATTGGGTGATAGTCTTTCTACAAGTTCAGGTACTAATCCGGGGCAAGCTGCTACAAGTGGCTTAGCGGGTAACTCTGACTCTGTTGCTCCACGCTTGGGCGGTAGTGCTAACCCTAGCAGCTCAACTAGTCCAGCCAACCCAAATAGTTCAAATAATTCTAGTAGTTCAAATAATCCGGGGGGTTCATCTAACCTTCAAGGATCAGACACCCCAAAACAAAGTAGTGGCCCACAACAAGCCGCACAACAAGCTGAAAATGGGAAAAAATCAAATCCTGGGGATAACACAGCCGCGGCTCAAGGTTTAGCAAATGCAGCCGTTAGGGCTGGCGGTATGATGTCTGCTTTATCAGTTCCGGGCATGGAAGGCGCAGCTTCTTTATCACTTGGATCACCGACTCAAGATAATACAGCCAATACTGATACAGATAGCTCTGATTTCGCTCAGAACGCTACCGAAGAAAATGTAATACGTCCTAGTGATATGCCTCAAGCACCTGTATCGGATGCCCCTCAATCACCCTTAAGCCCATCATCAGCAAACTCAGATGGTGCATTTCATGAGACAGCAATCAATGAAAATGATGTAGATAAAACACCAAAAGGAGAGAAATAGTGAGTGATTCTATTTTTGGTGTTCTTATTCTGATTTCGTTTTTTACTCTAGGTTTGTCGTTTTGGGCGCTGGGCCAATGGCTTAGAAAAAAAGGGCATGGGGGAAAACTAGATCATATTGATAAACAGATAACAGACAAAAAAAATATTGTTCGTCGTTACCTTGTCAACCCGGTTAGACATACCGTTGCAAGTGCGCTAAGTAAAGCGCCTGTCTTTGGAAAACATTACAAAGATATTCCCAAAAAGGTTGAAAAACCGAACCAAAAGTAAATTTATGACTTGAGCAAAAATATTTCACATAGTTCTTGCTATGGGGCTTATTTTTGCTCAATAATATAGGCTATAGACTATCAAATTGGATAATCAAATGTTGAAGAAAAAAGCGAATGAGGACAAAAAACAAAGTCCTGAAACGCCTTATTTGGCTGCTCGTAGAGAATGGAATGAGCGTTATGGCGACATTATTAAAACCGGTAATAACTGGCGCGTTGCTTTTTTCTGTGCGCTCGGTGTTTCTTTAGTTACTTCGGGCGGTTTAGTTGCTGTTTCTATGAAGTCACAAGTGATTCCTTATGCAGTTGAAAGCAACCAATTTGGTGAAATTACACGTACCACAAGAATGACTGAGGCAAGCACTCCGACAGAAGTTCAAACACGGGCCGCAGTTCGTGACTGGATCATAGGTGCTAGAACGGTTTATGTAGATTTACGTGCCGAAAAGGACATTGTAGATCGCACGTACTCCATGACTTTGCCTGATAGTGCTGCTTACCAAAACTTGGCAATGTATCACCGCGAAAATGATCCTTATCGTCGCTCACTTAATGAAACGGTTGAAGTTGAAGTAAAAGCAGCTATTCCTGTTTCCCCTGAGTCTTGGCAAGTTGAATGGACTGAAACAGTTAAGCAACGCTCAGGAAAAGTTGTCTCTGTTAAAAACTGGCAGGCAACTTTAACACTAACAATTGCAGCCCCTTCAACTGAACAACAAATTTTAAGTAATCCGCTTGGTCTTTATGTCCGTCAATACGCTTGGACAACTCGCATTTAAAATTAGGTGAAACTATGAATAATAAACTTGTACTTGCTTTTGCACTTTCGACACTAGCAACTCACGCATTTTCTCAAAACGTCCCGGCTTTAAATAATGGCGGCTCACAATCTCAATATATCCCTATTCCAGTTAATAACTCAGTACCGGAACAATTGCCCCCGTTGCACATGATTTCACCTGAACAACTGCAATTAGATGCTAAAGAAATTCACGGATTAAAACTAGCTGAGAAATGGAAGAAAAACCCAGATAAGCCTCAAACTGGTAAAGACGGTTCTGTTAAATATCTTTTTGGTGCTACCTTACCAACGCTTGTATGTAGTCCTTTGCAAATTTGCAGCATTGCATTGCAACCCGGTGAAGTCGTTAATGACATTCATGTAGGTGATAAGGTTCGCTGGTCTGTTACTCCCGCAACTCAAGGCGTAGGGGCAAATACAACAACTTTTATCATTGTTAAGCCAAATAATGCAGGACTTGTAACAAGTTTGCTTGTAGTTACTGATAGACGTACTTATACAATTAAACTCGCAAGCTCTCAAAAATCATGGATACCAGTTTTATCTTTCGATTACCCGGATGAAATGGATCGCGCTTGGCAAGTATATAAAGAGGCTCAAGTTAAGCACATAAACGGTACTACAATGTCGAATGGTCAAAACCTAGCGAATTTAGATTTTGATTTTAAAATGACTGGCGATAATCCCGCTTGGAAGCCTCAACGTGTTTATACAGATGGAAGTAAAACTTATATCCAATTCCCAAATTCGAACTTTGGCGGTGATGCTCCGGCTCTTGTTGCTCTTGGCAAAGGTGGACTATTTAGATCAGATAAGGAACTAATTAACTATCGTGTTATCGGTGATCGTTATGTAGTTGATAAAGTAATTGATCGGGCCGCGTTAATCCAGGGTGTAGGCCGTCAACAAGTTAAAGTTACTCTTTCACGCAAGGGGAATTAAATATGAAAAGTCATCAACTATTTATTCCACTTGTTGCAGTATCTATTTTAAGCGCCTGTACTACTATGCGTCCTAGTATGTCTTATGTGGCACCCGGCTTAAATGCTCAAGATGCAGAAATAATTGCAAGTGATTCTGTAGCATATCTAGCACGTACTTTGCCGCCAGCTAAAACAACGATTATTATTGATCCTAAACGCTCCGACATTTTAACTAAAACAATGCAAGAAAAACTTGCATCGCGCGGCTTTGGTGTTGTCGAACTGAAAAACGTTCAAAGCATTGAGGAAGTAGCTCAAGGCACACTATTACGCTACATTAGCACCCCTATAGAATATGGTTATGCTCTACGGCTTCAATATAACAATATTGAAGCAACTCGATATTACCCACGTACTACGGCTGGCGATATAACTCCTGTTGCTCCATTCATGACACGGGAGTTAAATCAATGACTGACAATACTAATCCAAAAGTCGAAGCTTCACCCGATTACTTTGAAGCACCAAAAAAAGGGCAAGGTGTTCGTCGCTTAAACCGTACTCCGATTTTAGTAATTGTTGGGTTGCTCTTATTGGCAGTTGCTGGGGTTAGCTATACTTATTTTAGTCGAGTAAATGCAGCGTCAGGCAAAAATTCAGAACCGCCAGCACCGCCACAAGTAACAGGAAATGCTCTACCTCCTGTAAAACCGGAAGGTGATATGTTTGCAGAAATGCCAACCCCTCCACCGGAAGAAACTATAACCGAAGATCCAACGATCCCAGCTCCGGCAGTAGAAAACAATATAGTGATCGAACCGCCCCAACAATCAGAAGCAATGACAGCACGTTTACGCCAAATTTCACAACTTGAAGATGGCCGTTTAAATGAGTTTGATCAAGCTTTAAAAGCAAGTACAAAAGTAGAGAAACAAGAATCTATAGCATCAGGTCAAGCACAAGGTATAAGCTCTAATGGTCGTTTAGATGCTCAACAGCTAATGCAACAATATGCTGCTAGTAATGGTGCTGGTGGTGGTGCAAATGGCTTTATGCCTCAACAAGCGGCTGCTAGTGGTATGGCGGCTGCAAATGGTCAAGCTCAGAAACGAGCATTTTTAACAGAATCACTTGACGCTGAAACTTACTTAGGCCGGGAACGTAAAGCTGCCTTAGTTCCAAATGTAGAAATTAAAGCGGGTACAGTTATTCCGGGCGTTCTAATCAGCGGAATTAATTCAGACTTACCGGGGCAAATTGTAGGGCAAGTACGTCAGGCAGTTTATGATTCAGCAACGGGCCAAAATCTGTTAATACCTTCGGGCGCAAAATTAATAGGTACTTATGACAGCGGCATTACTTTAGGCCAATCCCGTGCATTAGTTGTATGGCAACGTATTATTTACCCCGATGGATCATCACTATCTTTAGATAATATGACAGGTGCAGATAAAGGCGGCTATGGTGGTTTTAGTGACAAAGTAAACAACCATTACGGGAAAATGTTTGCTAGTGCTATTTTCCTTTCTGCTTTTTCTGCTGGTGTTCAATTGTCACAACCTCAAGCACAAAATGGGGAAAATTATTCAGCATCACAAACGATTGCAGGCGCTTTAGGTCAACAACTAGGGCAATTAGGAATGAAAATGGCTGAGCGAAATATGGATATACAACCAACTATTCAAATTCGCCCCGGCTATCAATTTAATATTATGGTAAACAAGGACATTATTTTACCACCGTGGGAAGGTCATCCAATGGCCCAACGACGTTAATTTTAACTATTATGGCCGTGCATGATGCGCGGCCATATTTTTTTATTTCAGGAGAAATAAGCCGTGAAAAAATTAGGAATCCTTTTTTTTGGTGTTTTTTTAATAACTGGATGCTCTGAAAAAATCCCTCAAGTTAATGATGAAAATTGTAAAACTGAAAATATTGCAAAAATTAAAGATGATCTTAAACGTGCAACTTTTGCTGAAAAATGTTTTACCAGTGGTGAAGTTGTAAATAATCCTGTTCGTAACAAGACCTATTAAATATGGATAGCTCAAATCCTAAAAAGCCCCCACAACTGATGAAACCGGAAGGATCAAGAAAGATTGTTGTTCTTAACGGTAGCTGTCAAATTGATCAAGTTATTCGCGGTGAGTGGATCACTCAAAAGGTTCTACCTGAGAATGGTTTACCCCGTGGAATATATCAATTAAGTGAAGCTCAACGCCCGGATATGGGGAAAGATGGAAAATTAAAGGAATCTGTCGGGCCGATTCTATTTTCTGATTCTCGGTCAGTTTTTCAGCTTAGTAATGGAAAAATTATTAAGCATAATAAAACTGAATTTGAGGCTTTAATTCGCCCTGAAACTACTTCTTTCAATATCGGCAGTAACTTATCAGTTTCATATTTAAACGGTCGTATAAGCGAAATAAAGGGCAATCAAGCACAAGAATCTAAACAGGATCAAAAAGCATCTAAAAAAACCGTTAATCACGGTCATTCACTTTAAAGGTTAAAAATTATGAGTCTTTATTATTATGGCTTAGATATTAAATATCTCGCTCTTTTAACAGTTATTTTTGCAGTCTTAAGCGGAATAGCTATCTATAATTTTTTCATTCAGAACAAAAAGCCTTGGAACTTTCCAGCTTTCATTTTTCCTATTATTACTTTAGTAATGGTATTTGTTTTCTTTGATCTGAAAAGTCCTATTGGTAATGATAAGGCAACTGAACTACAGACTGCCCTAGAAACTAGCCGTCAGATTCCAAACGGTGGAATGGAGTTCAATAAGGCAGTAGGGGATTTAGCTAAAGAAAATGGCGTACTGGTTGACGGTGATACCTCATATATCGGCAAAGATATTTATGTGACTTACATTAAAAAATCAGATTGGAATAGATTAGCAAAAATGTATAACGATCTTTACTAATAGGCAAAATATGACACTGGCCACAGCTGGGTGGTCAGTTTTGGATCTTCGCCCAGGGCTTTATAAGTAAATGAATTATATAAAAATTCAAAAAATAGGCTGTTTTTAAAGAATTGCAAAATATGACACCAAAAAGAAAAAACTAATTATTAGTTAAACTTTGATTAACTCTAATTTTCTTAATGCACCAGTCAATAAAATACGGAAAAGCTTTATAAGCAAATAGAGCTACTAAAGCCTTAAAAATCGCGTCTGACGCTTCAAAATATGATTTATCTGTAAAACTAATCATGATGCAAAATACAATTGCTATAAAACTATATAACCATAAAAATATTTTAAGTACGAAACGCCCAAAATCTTTAAACTGATACAGCATATTGATAGTTTTATTCATTTTTATTGATCTCACTTTTTAGATGGTTGGCCCAAATTCGTTTAACTTGGCTTTGACTGCACCCAGCCAGTTCAGCAGTCCTTGAAATGCTATTGCCTGCCTTTTTTAAAGCAATAATTCTTTGATGCACCTTAACATCAGGCTTGCGGCCTTTATACTTAGATGGGTCTTGTTTTGCTAGTTCAATGCCTCTTTCTTGACGCTCTCGACGCAATTCGTAATCATCCCTAGCCATTTGCAAGGCCAGCTTTAAAAGCATGTTTTGTATAGCTTCTAAAACAATTTTTGATATGCCTTCCGATTCTTCTGATAGTTCACTTAGATCAATGATTCCCGGTATAGCTAATTTTGCGCCTTTGGTTCGGATTGCTTCTATCAGCTTTTCAGCTTCATTTAACGGTAAACGACTAATACGATCAATTGTTTCTGCAATAACAACTTCGCCCGGTTGTAGGTCATTAATCATTCTTACTAGCTCTGGCCGATCTGCCCGCGCCCCGGACGCTTTTTCTTTATAAACAGCAGCAACGTAATAACCCGCAGATTTAGCATTTTCAATTACAGCACTTTGACGCTCTAAACTTTGATCATCTGTACTGACACGTAAATAAATGCGGGCTACTTTCATTAATTTTTTGTTCCTGACTTAATAAAATTTAAAAGGATCAATAGGCTATACCCTATTAAACCATAGTTTGCTTATATGGACAAAATTAATTAAAGCAACCTTAATTAGCTAGGTTCATCTGAGCTAGTTAAATTAGCTAACCAAATCTTTTATTTGATTGTCTGTTAATGATTCTAGAATTAAAGCAATAGCATCTTTCTTACTTAAACTATGAGTGTTCATAACTTGATTTAACTTCTGATCTGCTATGTCTGAAATATAAGTGTTTAGCCTTACACTACCTTGTTTATTCTTGATTCGTTCCCTGTACTCTCTTTGCCTTTCTGCATTGGTCTTAGCAAGTGCCAGCTCTAAAGTATTTTTATCTTTCTTATCTTTCATAATTAACAATCCTAGTATTCGTTACTGAGTAACACTAACTAGAATATATAGCATTTCAATCGTTACTGCATAACAGGTTATAGCCTAAGCTGAATATTGATTTTAGTATTTTTCCTTTTGGTGTTTCTTAATAAAAGTAGTTCATTAGATCAACTTAATAATGTCTATAAGGCTCGTTGTACTAATGTTCTCAACTCTCTATCAAGTCTACCAAAGCCGCTTAAACACGTCGTTCGCTTCGCTTCTCTTTGGTGTTTAACCTATTGGCTTTGGTGAGCCTTGAGAGAGTTTCGGCAATACTCGGCCTAGGGTACGCCAATAAAAAAAATTGGTCATACACCCTAGAAGTATTGCCGAACAACCTGATTTTTGGCTTCGGAGCCGCCCGTCGGTCGTTATCAGCGCCAAGGATCAAACATAACCAATCCTTGGCAGGTCAAGATTCCGGCTTATGTGCCGTCTCTACACGCTCTTGACCGAACAAAGTGACTCATCTCTGCGAGGGTTGCCCCAACATACAACTTTGAGCCTACATTTGAACTACTCGTAACGTGCTGCTTTGTAGAGTGCCCCTTGTAGCAGCTTCTGCCTTTCGACAATCGCCATAATGTGCAAGCGTTGTTACCCCGACCCACATTATGCGCCAGCCGTAAAACGGACGCAGTAGGAGGCGAGGCCCAGCATTTAAGCTGATCCGATGGAATAACATACGATAACAACCGTACTAAGAACGTGTAACGAAGAAAATTCAGTATAGAACTTGCAGTTTTATGCCATTACGTTAGAATAAGAGCCATGCTACAAGCCGTAAGGTGAAATCATATCGGTCGCCAAACCATATGATCTTCGTTATACGATGTGTCACCATCGAATAACTGCGTAGCAACACTTTACCAAACAAAACCCCAGAGGATCAATCCTTTGGGGTTTTTTAATTCATATATTTTTTATACTGTTATATTTTTGTAAAATTTGCACTTTTTATATGCTGTAGACTATAGACAAAATATAGCCCATAGACTATAGTAGGCACTTAACAGCCGGCAACCGATAACCTCGATGCTGGTTTTTTTTGGTCTATATATCAAGTGATTATTAACGCAATTCTTAAAAGTATGTGAATTTTGAATATTTACTTTTGGTGTTCATTAACTCATTTAAGGTTGCTTTACTTTCTTCAATAGATAGAGGTAAAAAAATGAACAGATTATTCATAACAATACTAGCTCTTATCGGGGCTACTACCCTGCAAGCTTCTCCTGATCCAGCATACGTTAAACAACAAGTTGCTGAGACTATTCAAGGCTCAATGCAGAACTCTAATAGATTCTCACAAGAAGAAATGCAACAACTGGTAAATAATGCAAATCAGAATAGTAGACAGTTTAATGACAGTGCTAGGCAGTCTACCCAATCAGCAAACGCTTATCTTAAGACGGATCAGGCAAGAAGGGATCAACAATGGTTGCTTCAAAATCAAAAAGATTTAGAGAATAAAAAAGAATATTCACAATACAAGCAGACTGGCGTTGAACTTTGTCAGAACGGACAAAGGTTTGCAGAAATTGAGTGCAATAAACCATAATCAACAAAAAGCCCGCTTAAGCGGGCTTTTTGTTACTCTGTAAGAATTGGCTTTCCATCCGGGCCAGTATTAAATTTTTTATCGCACTTTGGATAACCAGTACAACTATAAAAATCATACTTACGGGGCTTAACTCCTTTTACTTTTGATTTCTTTTCACCTTGTCGTCTAGCTAAGTCTTTGCCACATTCCGGGCAAGGTATGCCAGTAGGTGCAGGAGGTGCTTTTTTAACTCCGGGCTTACCCTTTTCATCCGGCAATGAAATCTTACATTCAGGATAACCCGTACAGCTCCAAAATGGCCCATATTGTCCATTACGACGGCCCAGGGCCTTACCACATTCCGGGCAAGGGTGCGCTATCTTAAACTCAACTTGATTCAACTTTTCTAACTCTTGATCAAGTGCAGCCCAAGCCGATGACACAACATCATAATAAGAGGTCTTGCCCTCTGCAATATCATCAAGCTGTTCTTCAAGTGTTCTTGTATAGTCTAAATTAACGAAAGCAAAGTTATTAACTAATCCGTCTCTTACTGTGCTGCCTATTTCACTTGGTCTTAAATAGCCTTTCTCATCACTTACGATATATGCGCGATTTGAAATATTTTCTAAAATAGCCGCATACGTTGAAGGTCTTCCAATACCTAAACGCTCCATTTCTGCAACCAGTGTCGTTTCTTTATAGCGTGTAGGTGGCTTAGTTTTTTTACTTAACATTAACCCCTTATCTACTGCTAAAGGCATTTCTTCTGCTAACTGTGGAATAGGGTTTGATGATTCTTTTTCGCTATCTTCATCGGGTTCATCATCTCCATAAACAGCCAACCATCCCGGCTTAACCAAAGTGCGACCAGTCGCATTAAAAGCAACAGGAAGGCCGTCAACATCCCCGGACAACTCAACCGTTCTAACTGCATAAACAGCGTCTTGTAACTGTGATGCAATAGCACGTTCCCAAATCAAACGATAAAGCTTTTTCTCGTCTTCTGTTTCGCCTAAATCTAGGTCTGCTGCATGAGAAGGACGGATTGCTTCATGCCCTTCTTGTGCGCCTTCTTTCGATTTCCAAGTACGTTTTTTTTCTGATAAAGGCCAGTTTACGCTTTCAGCATAACTAGCAATGTCTGCCATACCTTCAACGTCCATATTTGGTGAATCTGTCCGGTGATATGTAATAGCGCCTTGCTCATAAAGTTTTTGAGCTAAATCCATTGTCTTTTTCGGCTTAAACTTTAGGCGGGTCCCGGCTGCTTGCTGTAGTGTCGAAGTAGTAAACGGGGCAGATGGGGCGCGACTTTTTTCACCGTTTTCATATTTAGTAACGGTTACGCTTTTAATGCCTGCAACACGCTCTGCTAAAGCTTTATCTAATAAGTATGATTCACCTTCTGCAATATGTGGTTTAGTATTCCATGCAGCCTTCCACGTTGTTTGATCCTCATTATTAAAAACAAGATCAACGCCAAAATGTTGAGTTACTTTAAACGCTTCGATTTCTCTTTCACGATCAACAACAAGTCTAACTGCTGGCGACTGGACACGCCCAGCGCCCAACATTAACCCGGTGCGACTGCTTAAGGCTGGACTAACACGATAACCAATAATCCGATCCAATGCCCTGCGGCCCTCTTGAGCATGAACTTTATTCATATCAATTTCGTGAGCATCTGCAATTGCTGCGAGTACCTTATCTTTTGTAATAGCACCAAAAGTAATACGTTCTCTTTTTTTTAGATTTAAGGCTTCGGCTAAATGCCATGCAATGGCTTCTCCTTCTCTATCCGGGTCAGTTGCTAAAAGTACACGATCAGATTGTTTAACTTGGGCCTTTAGCTTTGCAATAACGCCTTCCCCTCGTTCTGTTGGCTCATAATTTAATAAAAAGTTTGGAGCATCAATTCCCATTCCCTTTTTTGGTAAATCACGAACATGGCCGACACTAGCCATTACTTTAAAATCACTCCCTAAAAATGATGATATTTTGCCAACTTTTCCGGGTGACTCAACAATGATAAGGGTCGTCATTAGTTTTACTCCATTCTATAAGTTTTTTTAGGCACTCATTCAAG
>NZ_FOBK01000014.1:0-75648 GCF_900109815.1 Acinetobacter sp. DSM 11652 | reverse complement strand
CAATCTTGGCTCATCAATTACTGACAAAAAATTTGCTCAAATAAACTTCGAGAAATTTCTACCATCAATCAATGATAATATATATCGATCAATCAACCAGTAAAAATCCACACAAGTTGTTCTTCATAATCTCTTAATGATCTTCTTAATGCTTCGTCAGCATCAAGCTAGGTCGGCTATATTACCCTTTCTTTTCAGAAAGTCAACTAGAAATGTTAATTTATTTTCTAACTTATTCTCAAAACTTAGATCCAACCTATTCAGCTAAATCCTTGTTTTTCAACAAGTTTTAATCAACATCACCGCCGATGGATGTGCATTCTACAGCATTTCATATCCAATGCAACCTCTTTTTTAAAATTTAATTATATTTTCTTAACAAGTGATTATATTTTCTACAAAATCACTCTTTTTTCACGGTTAATTCACATTTTTTGTGCAAATATACTTTAGTAAACTGCTTTCAACTCTCGCTATAATGGCGTTATTCTGTTCGTACTTACTATTTATTTAATAAGACTAATATTCAGCTTTTATTCTAGGATGTTTTTATGCAGTACTCTCAACTTATTTGGGTCAGTATGTTAAGTATTGGTTTAGCAGCACCCGCTTACGCCAAACAACCTGAGATTGCAGGCAATAAAATTGCTGACGATACTGCATTATCAACATCTGATAAGTTGTCTACCTCAAATGATAATAACCAGCCTTTAAACAACGATATTGCTAAGGCTTCACAACCAGCTTTAGAAAATTCAGTTAACACCAATGGATCTATCAAAGATTTAAAAAATTTAAAAATTGATAATTTCAAAGTCAATGCAACAGCAGCATTACCTGAAAATGAAAAAGATCCACTTCAACCTTTAAACAGACAAATCTACGCATTTAATGATGTTGTCGATCAAAATGTCTTGCGCCCTATAGCCGTGCAGTACGCTGATAAAGTTCCAGAACAAGTTAGAGATTCATTACGTGGCTTCCGAAACAATTTGGGTGAGCCATGGAATGCTGTAAATCAGGTTGCTCAAGGTCGCTTTAAACGTGCCGCACAAACGTTTGGTCGTTTTACATTAAATACAATTACAACGCTTGGTTTCGCTGATCCTGCACGTCGCTTATCTCTGCCAATGGAAGATGAGGATTTTGGAACTACTCTAGGCTATTACGGTGTCCCTTCTGGTCCTTACCTCGTTCTTCCTTTTATGGGACCAAGCACCTTCCGTGATACTGTTGGTCGCGTAGTAGATAGTCAGGCACGCCCTCAAAAATATTTACTCGATGGTCATGATCGCATCTATTATAGTGACTGGGCACTTAGCGCATTAGATACACGTGCTCAACTTTTAGAGATTGAACAAGTCTTGCAAGGTGACAAGTATGCAGCAATGCGTGATGCCTACTTACAACGAAAAAACTATGTTATTGCTGAAAAACGCGGTCTAGAAACGGGTTCTGGACTATTTATTGAAGATGATTTTTCAGATGATGAATCCTTCATGGATGAGTCTATGGAATCCGAATAGAAACCATATGCAAGTTAAAGTCTAAATCTTCTGTTTTTAGACTTTAACTTGGCGTTCGATATAAGTTCGTCTAAGATAGTTTTATAAATAAAGCATTTAGGATTGATTCTTTCATCTATGTATTTCATTCAACCCACTCGTGACATCCATCTTCTAGATAGCGTTCTAGAGGCTCTGCCGAGTTTACAAATGATTCATATAGATGATCTTCATCTTTACGATTCAACCATCATTGCCATTAGTGATGTTAATGATTTTCTGCAATATAAATGGACTCTCCCTACGATCGTGATAGGTCATGCAGATGAGGGACTTCAACTCTCGCAAGCATGGGAACTTGGTGCACTCGCTGGCTGGATTTGGGACCATCTTCCAAAAGACCTCGCAAAATCGATTGCTAAAATTGAAGCAAAATACAAACGCAATCAGGACAGCCGTGACCTGCCCTCTGCAGCTGAATTACAAAAAAAACTATTACCCAACCCAATCGACCTGCTTAATTATAAAGTCGAGACTTTATTTCAACCGTCAGCTTACTTATCTGGTGATTGGTATGATTATTGGAAACTCAGTGATCGTGAAATCTTATTTTATCTCGCTGATGTTTCTGGACACGGTGTAACAAGCTCACTTCTTACCTCTTGGATGGCTGCATTTCACGGTAGATCGAAAACCCCACGAGAACTCCTCAAAAAACTTAATGGCATGCTTTTACAAGAGAACATCGAAAAGCATATCACAATGATTGCAGGCACATTGAATCTAGAGACCCACCAACTTAAGTGGTCAAGCGCAGGGCATTACCCTCCAGCAATTATCTTTGAACCTAATCAGGATGCTCGCATCCTCAATACCAGCAGCTTTCCCTTAGGTCTTACTGAAGATCTCGAAATTGAAGAGTTTGAATGTACGTTGAATCGTGGAGCTCGTTTTATTATTTGCTCAGATGGTGCACTTGAACCTTTTGATGGTGGATTGAATGAACAATTTACACAATTGGTCTATCACTTGCAAAATCAATCATTCGAAGTTCCTGAACATGTTGCAGATGATATTGCAATACTCAGCTTCCAACGTCTAAATTAAGTTAATAATCAATAGTGTAGCTGTTTATAAATCGATCTACGACTGAAGACTACTTGAGTATCGACTTGCGCTATGTGATAATTTTAGCATCCTTTCTGCAAATGGCATTTATATGTCAACAGGTCATGTTGAATATGCAAGCTTGGATGGTACGCACATTTTCAAACTCATTGGAGAAGTGCGCGCTCAATCTTGTATAAGCCTTGATAAATTATTATCTCGGATTGAACAACAACAAAACGTCGTAGGCGCAATTGTTGATTTAACTCAAACTACATTCATAGACAGTACTGTGCTTGGAATCCTCGCAAAACTAGGATTAAAGCTCAAACAAGTGCATCAAGTTCAAGCTGTTATGTTATCTACTAACCCAGATATCACTACACTTGCGAACAGTATGGGTCTTGGTCAGGTTTTCGTAATTTTAAACTATTGCGGAGATCCGAATGTGTGCACGCGCGCTTTATTGGACGAACACATCACACATAATGCAATGCTTTCAACTGTATTAGATGCTCATCGTACATTAATGAAATTAAATGCTGATAACCAAAATATGTTCGAGCCTTTGGTTAAACAATTAGAACAACAACAAGATACCATCGATCACAGCATCTGATATTCTCTTAAGCATACTGAGCGCTTAAGGAGAACCTCATGACAACCTTACTTTCTGTCACCCAAATGAACTCCCAAAATGATATTGAAAATAACTTTCAAGTCATTGAATCATTGTTAGCAAAAAGTAAGAATCAAGGGGCCTCCTTGATCGTTTTCCCGGAGAATTTCGTTTGTTTTGCGGCAGGCAAACAGCGTGAGACTGCTGAACGATTTGAAGAAATACAATCTCGTTTAGAACAACTTGCTCATCAATATCAAATGTGGATTGTTGCTGGGACACTCCCCTGTCCTTTTCGCCCAGACGGCACCATAGTGCCAGATGGTCGTGTCAGAACAACCAGTCTTTGTATTAGCCCTGAAAAGACAGAAGCACGTTATGACAAGATTCATTTATTCGATGTTCAAGTCGGTGATGCGGTAGGTGGATATCAAGAATCTAAGTTTTTTGAACCAGGTGATCACACCGTCATTGCTAAAACTCCATTTGGCAATATTGGTTTAATGGTCTGCTATGACCTTCGTTTTCCTGAACTTGCTTTAAAGCTGCGCGCACAAGGCGCAAATATTTTAACAGCACCTTCTGCTTTTACTTACACGACAGGTCAAATGCACTGGCAATTACTTTTACAAGCTCGTGCCATGGATAGTCAATGCCAAGTTTTAGGCTCAGCTCAACAAGGGTGGCACGGTGAAAAAAGACAAACCTGGGGTCACTCTGGTGCTGCGAATTCTCGTGGTCAATTGTTAGATATCATCTCTGAAGAAGGTGCTCAAATGATTACAGTTCCGTTTGACATCGATGAACAGAAAAAAATTAGAGAATCGATGCCATTAATTCAGCATCGTAAACTTATTCAGCTTTGACCTGCTCGCACATAAAAATTGAATACCAAGCTTTACAAAATTACCGCTTATCATTCCTTTTAAATCAGAGAGTATAGATATTCACCTATACTCTATCTGGAAGGAATCATGTCATTAGAAAAAGTTGTTTATACCGCACATGCAAAAGCTACTGGTGGGCGTGATGGTCGTGCTACATCATCAGATCAAATTTTAGATGTTCAGCTCGCTGTACCAAAAGAAATGGGTGGTCCCGGTGGTGGAACAAATCCAGAGCAATTATTTGCTGCTGGTTATTCTGCATGTTTCTTAGGTGCGATGAAATTTGTTGCCAACCGCGATAAATTGAAAATCACACCAGAAGCTTATATTGAAGGCGAAGTGAGTATTGGTCCTATTCCAACTGGTTTTGGAATAGCAGCCACTTTAAATATTCATCTGGAAGGCTTGGATAAAGAGGAAGCTCAAAAGCTGGTAGATGCTGCTCATATCGTTTGCCCATATTCAAATGCAACACGTGGCAATATCGATGTGACCTTGAATGTGATTGTTTGATCAAGTTGTTTCTATCCTAAAAATCACGCTGATATGCATATGCATCTCAGCTTTTTTGTGGTTATAAGTTAATTTCAACTTAGAAAAAGAAATTTTATGTTAGGTGGGATCAAGTAGATTTATGTGTATCTAAAGGAATAATGACTCTTTGCCTCAGCTTGCAGTAATCAGTCCTGCAGCTTAATTTAAAGAAAAATAGTGATTTGGAGATACCTCCACTAACTAGTTCAGTATCTCCAAAATTTCCGTCTTCAACTATATCAATTCAAAAGTACATATGTCTTTTTAACTATTACTCTTTTAATCTAGCAAGTAAACTATTTAAAAAGTATTGCTAAGTCAATTAAGGCGGGCGTTGTAATTGAGCCGATCATTGACTTCATAACACTAGGCGTCCCATTAACGGAAATAGCTGGACGTGCACGAGGAGTTGTAAGTGCTGTATCGCTATTTAGATCTATACGGTATAGGATAGAAGCACCATTATTGTTGCTTATTGCCGCTAGAGCTAATCCATTATCACCACCAGCAATATCGAAACCATCATTCAAGCTTAAGTTCACGCCAAGACTACCTAATCTCACCAATGTTCCATCATTGGGTGGAACTTGCTTCGTCAGTAACTGATTGGCCTGATCTAGATTAAATAATTCGGTGCTAAAAGCTGAAATAGGTGTTTTAAAACTGTTGGTATATGCCGCAGCGCTAATCACTGCATTTGTGATCCCATTAATTTTGCCATCTTGAATGGTTTCACCCGTATCGACATTGATTCGCAGATTTTGCCCTGAATTACTGATGACTCTTAAACGGTCAGCCGTTGGATTGAAGTCAACAGCAAACTGTGTGCCGTCTAGAGTACTAAAGTTACTACCCGTGCCTGCTTTAAGTGCAGTCACAAGTGTTGCAGCACCAGAATTTGGGTTAATGGTATACAAGTTTGCTTGATTAGTTAAACCATATAGTGTATCGGTTTTATCAGCAGCAGTACGTAATCTAAAATCAATACCTACGAATTTCTCATTGACCAATACGCCTGTAATTTTTTGTTCGGTCGTATCATTTGGACTATTGATTTCAAATCAAATTAAAGAATTATTATTGGTCAACCCAATTCCTTTTGAAGTGGTTTCTTCTGCTCGATTAAGCGCAATCCCACGAATGGAGGTTTGACGATATTCGTTAGGCAAGTCGCTTGTCTCAAAAATAGCGTTATTGGTCGTTCCGACTTGAGCAAGATTAACTTGAAATAGTTTATATGCACCCGAGACTTTTAATGCAGCAAAACCAATATTATTTATTGGGTCTATATCAAAACCACCGTTATTCGATACATCCTGACCTAAGGGTGCAGAGATACCTAATGTTCCGGCATTTGCATTTTGCAGATAAATGCGATCTGTCGAAGATTCGATACTGTATAATTTTGTACTTGCCGTTCCAGCAAAAGCATTGGTATAAGCTGCGGCACTTACTTCGGTTGTAGCATCACCAACCCGACTAATTTCTCCATCGGTGATGGTGAGACCTGTATCAACATTAACTCTTAGGTTTTGACCATCTTGACCAATAATTCTTAGACGATCCGCAGCAGGGTTGAAATTCACGCTAAGCGCATCAGGATTGGAAGTAATTTTACTAAAAGCTGCATTACCATCTGTCGTATCTGCTGGATCAGCTGTCATTTTAATAACGAATTTTGCTACTCCAGAACTTGGATTTAACGTGTAAATATTACCCAACAAACCTACTGCATATAACTTTCCATCACTTGGACGATGGTCCATTCCAACCAGTTGATCCCCAGAAACTAAACCTGAAATTTTAATATTTGAAATCAGCGAACTAGGTTGGTCATGATTGAGTGAGCTAATCATACCGTCACTGGTCAGTACCAAGAGATTACCAGTAGCATTTGTTGGAGGAATAGGCTCAGATGAATTTGAATCATTACATCCAACTAATCCGATACCACCGAGTACGGTGAGGGTGCAGATGAGTGTTTTGAGTTCCATGTATAATTTTCCTTAATTACTGATATTTGATTTTGAAGAACTTCTGATTACACGGTTCAATATGTAAAACAACTCAGCTTTGCTGAGAAACACGTCGAGGTATCTTTAGACTTGGAAAGGATCATTCTCTATAGTTAAGCATGTAGAATACATAGAAATGTAGATCTTCAAGTTCAATGTCTGTCGCATGTTAATTAACCATATGTTTTTATTATTTTTTAGTAAATATATGTTTTATAGCTATTGTTTTGTATTGTTAGATCTATTTGGTAATACTTCACAGATTTTTCACATTATGTATGAAACCAAATGCAAAATTAAATTATCACATTGCAAAATCTAAATATTACATAATCTTTAATTTTGTAAAATAATTTTAGTGAGATGTCTTACAGTAATGGCGTTTTGACATAAGATAATTCATAAATATTCCTATAATTGACCTTATAAACCTTATTCAAAATTATTTTTATTTATTAATGTAATTCATTACCTTATGCGAATGCGAAATGCCCAACTATTATAATTGGGCTCTTTTGTTGAATCCTCAGCTTTCGAGCTTAATTTCAAATCAGCGCTTCTTCGTTTTATCGAGAATTATTAAATAATCTCTGAATCACTCCGCCGCTTCATTTGTTACTCGAAGTACTTCCTCTAATGTACTCTTACCTTCAAGCACCTTTCGTAACCCATCATCACGTATCGAACCTGACTGCTGACGAGCATAGTTTTCAACTTCAAACTCTGCAGCATTCCCATGAATCAGACGGCGCATTCCATCATCAACAGGGACGATTTCATAAATGGCGGTACGACCACTAAAACCTGTATGCGCACAATGTTCACATCCCTCTGGTTGAGGCAGATTGAGTGCAGTACCATCATGGACATTCTTAAAAATTTCTTTTTCAAAATCATCCGCGGCACGCCAACTATGACAATGCGAACACAAAGTACGAACCAATCGTTGCGCAATCACACCAATTAAAGAACTCGATAGAAGGAATGGCTCAATTCCCATGTCTTTTAAACGCGTCACTGCACCAATCGCAGTATTGGTATGCAACGTCGACAATACCAAGTGACCCGTCAAGGATGCTTGCACAGCAATTTCTGCAGTTTCTAAATCTCGGATCTCCCCCACCATTACCACATCTGGATCTTGACGAAGCATCGCTTTCAATGCACGCGCAAATGTCATATCCACTTTAGTGTTAACCTGAGTTTGTCCAATACCTTCAAGTTGATATTCAATTGGATCTTCCGCGGTCAAAATATTCTTAGATCCGTCATTTAAATCCGAGAGTGCAGCATAAAGTGTCGTCGTTTTACCAGAACCTGTCGGTCCGGTCACGAGAATGATACCGTGAGGACGATGCACTAATTGGGTTAATCGCTCGTAATCATCTTTCATCAGACCCAAATGGGTCATATTTAAACGACCTGCTTGCTTGTCTAAAAGACGCATTACTACGCGCTCACCATGTGAAGAGGGTAAAGTCGAAACACGGACATCCACCTCACGACCTGCCAGTCGTAAAGAGATACGACCATCCTGAGGAATTCGCTTTTCAGCAATATCAAGTTTTGCCATTACTTTAATACGTGAAACTAACAATGGGGCAAGTTCACGACGTGGTTGCACGATTTCTCGAAGTTGCCCATCAACACGTAAACGAACCGATAACTTTTTTTCAAAAGCTTCAATATGTATATCTGATGCACTCACTCGAATGGCTTCGGACAATAATGCGTTAATCAATCTAACAATCGGAGCATCGTCTTCCTGATCCATCAGATCTTCTGCTTCAGGTACTTGATCGGCTAAACTTAACAAGTCAGGATGATCTTCTAAACCAGCAGCCACTTGCTGAGACTCGCCTGTCTCGCCAGCATAACTTGAACTGAGTAACTGACTAAAATCTTGTTCAGTCGCCAATTGATATTGGGCTGTACGCCCCACGTAACGGCGTGCTTCTTGCAAAGCAACCAAAGCAGTATCTTGACGACGGACAATAAAAACTTGATCCCCTTCATAACGCAACAAAACGCCATGCTTTTTTGCAAAACTATACGGTATTTGTATTTGTTTAAGTACTTGCATAAGGGATGATAATCATGATTAAAATTACCTCGAGTGTACTCTAAGCATTTGACAGCGTGAAGACAGTTTTTTAATGAATTTATTTAAGGATATTCCCTATTGTCACTAGATCAGAAACTTGAGCAAAACCCTTCGACTTTAAGATGGTGGGGTGAGCAGCATTTTGAACTCAATCAAGTGCGTGCTTGGCAATTTGGTTCATTGCTCTTTCGACTCACTCGTGGCTTACAAGAATGGCGCATGGAGTACTACCGTCCTCAAATTCAATACGACTACGAACAAAAGTGGCAGGAAATGGATGACCCCCATTTTTCATTTCCTCGTCCAGTACATGTTGAACGTTACATGTTCAGGGAAACTCACCCTAAAATTCAATTGATACCACGTCTTGCAGATCGATCTGTGGTGATCCGTCCTGTAGACCCAATTTACATTCCAGCTGGTCAACGTGGCACGCTTTATATTAGTACCCCTCTGTGGCTTTCAGGTTATGTCGAAAGTCAAAAGACCCCATTATTCGATATACCGGTCATTATGCCTAAAGATACATGGTTCGGACCTGATCAACGCAGTGGTGAAATGTGTTACGCCACTTCAGTTGATGGTCGAACAGAACTCAAACAACTTCGTCCACGTGCATTTCGTGCAGTCACTCCAATTGACTTTCACAATGTCAGTGGACATCAACTCCGTTTCGATCGAATGAATGTACCTGTTCCTGCCCTGCCTTTGTTTTATAGTGAAAGTACAGAGCGATTATGGACGTCACAAATTAAAGTCATTCACGAAGGGATGGATCGACCAGCACGTATTCGTATTGAAAATCGCACCCCACCATTGGCTGGTGATGTAATTTATGTCAATCCAGCACGTGCCCCAGGTAGTACTTTATTTAACATGTTTGATTCATTCTTCTAAGGGGGGCATATGGCAGATAGTCTTACCGGCACCATTGCTGATAGCCTCAAAAGTATATTTACCAATATCAATACGGATCGCCTAACTGAAATTATTATTGCGATTGTGCTTTGCTTTATTGGATTCCTTTTTGCTCGAGTCGTTTCCAATACTTTTGTGAGAACGATCGGCGCCAAATTTAATGCTCATCAGCGTTTGGTATGGCGGCGCGGTATTTTTTATTTTATTTTCCTCATCTTTGTGATGGCGAGTTTAAAAGAAGCAGGTTTTAAATTAAGTGTATTTCTAGGTGCCGCTGGTATTTTGACCGTAGCGCTGGGTTTTGCATCTCAAACCTCTGCGACGAACTTGATCAGCGGTTTATTCTTGATTGGTGAAGGTTCTTTTGAAATTGGTGACACCATTCAAATTACGTTAATTCGTGGACATACCATCGAAGGTGAAGTGATCTCCATTGATTTACTGTCTGTCAAATTACTGACTCAAGATAATGTCTATGTCCGTTTACCTAATGAGCAATTAATTCGTGCTCCCGTACACAACCTTTCTAAATTCCCGATACGGCGCATCCCCATTACACTTGCAATCAACTTTCATGAAGACATCATTAAAGTACGAGAAGTTTTATTAAAAGTGGCAAACAGCTATCCTTTAGTGTTAGCAGATCCCAAACCTGCTGTAACGGTAACCGCATTCCGTGAATCTTCAATCGAATTGTTATTCGCCATTTGGTGCCAACAGGAAAACTTTTTAAAAGTGCGTGATGAAATGCAAGAGCGGATTCGAAACGGTTTTGTTGATCACCATATTGAAATTCCTGTACCTAAAATGGGTTTTGTTGATCGCCCTCCACAACCCTCGTTAACAGATGAGGAAATAGACCAATACGCCAATGCTAAGGAAATCAAAAGAGAGCCTAAATTATAATGAATTAAGGTTAATGCTTGATCTCAGGATCAAGCATTAGTCTCTTCTACTCGATTTTGCTCTGGCGCTGGGGCGATGTACGCAATAATCAGCATCAATCCTCCCGCGCCTAAAAATGATAAAACTCGACTTAGAGTGCCGATATGGGATAAATCTAACAATACCAATTTAAAAGTCACGATCGCCAAAATACTTGCACCAAACATCCATACCACTCGATTATGGATGACAGCGGCATATTTCATCACAATGAATGCCATGACCACCCACAATAATGTCAACGCCAATTGCACTGCAGAATCTTGCCAAATGATCCACTGGTTATAAGGTGTAGCAAAATAAAAATGTAAGGCTCTAAGAAGCACATAACTACTTACCCATAGCACAGCGAGTAAGATCAAGAATGCGCCAAGTGTTCGCTCTAGCCCCATTCTGATTTGACTGCGAAGCACCTGAATAAGCACCCACAAACCAGTCAGACTGACTACATCAATAGGGTTTAAGATTGGGATAAAATATTTCCAAAAGATTTCTACCACCCAAATTTGTGAGCTGACAATCCAGCACAACAATAAAATGAGGCTGGTCTTTGTTAACCAAAGCTTATTCAAGTCTGTTGTTTTAAAAAAACTATAGCCATAAAGTATCAACGGTAGAAGGACAACTCCCATCATAGGTGACATTGAAACTACACCTACGCTGGCACAAGCTAAAGAAGCGAGTCCACCAAAGGCGATCCATTCATTTTCATACTGAGCATTTGAAATTGGTTTTAACCACAGATAGCTGAGAGCCAAACAAGCCAAGATAAACAAGCCTTGCTCACCAAATGATAGCCAGACGATGATACCTTGAGTGTATTGATCGATCAGCATAATAGCTGCGAACACTACAATAGGAATCAGCCCGAACCATTTTGGTAATAACCATGACCATGAGACTACTTGGCGCGGTTGTAAGACTAAATTAGCAGCAAAATAAATCGCAGTTGTGAATGCAAGTGTGTAGATTAATCTCATCGGTTCACTAAAACTTTCCACACCTTGATAAAGCAGTAAAAGACTCGCAAAAAAAGAAAAAATAGACAGGAAAATTTTATCTGACAGTGTCAGCTGTTTTTGATAACGCATCACAACATTGGAGACCACAATCGCAAGGATATAACTTAGACCTAGTAACCATGGGATGATAGTTGGAATTGATGCTAACTCGATCAAATAGTATAAATACGAAAAAAATCCAACTGCTAACAACGCATAACCTAATGTTCGCCCTACCCTAAACTCACGATGCAAGCCCCAAATTAAAATAAGAAGTCCTTCAAAAATCCACCCGATCACACTCCATACTTGTGGGATCAAGATCGGCGGGATAAAACTTAGAAAAATAAAACCTAACATTAAATAATTTTGTTTAATCGCCGTATCAAATTTCGCGTGCTGCACAACTTTAAAAATCGCAAAGTGAGTCAATGCAAAACCCAAACACAAGGCAATTTGAACCGATTTTTGATCTAAATACATGAGATGTAAAAATGCGTATGCGACCAAGGGACTGACATAAATCAATGCGGAGTCAATAATACGCTGACCTAAATGAGCTTGATTTTGATGTGTAGCGAGCTGGTTAAATCTGAAACCCAACCAAATAAATACACTCGCATGTGCAATAACTAGACAGGATAAAACGAATCTCTCTGCAACACCGCCATTCAAAAAGGCATAACCACCACCGATAACAACAATGAGCAGCAACGCTATTTGAGTGAGTATTTTCCATGGATGTAATGTACAAATTACACCTACAACACAATTGACCGCTAGATAATAAGACAGTAATTGAGCTGAGGAAAAATCTGCATGAGGTAATGTGAACGGTGCAATATAAGCAACCAAAACTCCCATCAGGGAAAGCTCCACTGACCGCTGTTTTAAAATCAGTATGACCAACGACAGCATGCTCAAGCTGTAAAGCGTAATCGTATTAATGAGATTTAACAGATCATAGTGATAAGCAAATAGAATACTTAATAACAATCCCGCAAAACCCAGTCCTTGTAAAGCAAGACCAAAGCCGCGGTTTTTTTTCTGTATATGATAACCAAAGGCAACACATATGATCGCGATGACAGCAACAGCCAAAAGTTTGATTGAAAGACTTAAGGTCCAATGTTCAACCATATATCTCAATAATAAGACGACCCCAATCACCAGGACAGTAATCGCAACTTTCAGGACAGGATTCCCATGAAAGATCCATCGTCTGATTTGCGCTCCAAAACCCAAATCATTCTGCTGATTTATCTGGATTCCCTCTAAACCTTGTAAAATACTTGGGGTACTCGTCTGATCGTCTCGATCTAGTTTTATTAGCTTTTCCTGCAAAGCACCGATTTGAATTAATCGACCCTCAAGTTGTCGCAACCAGTTTAGAAAAAAATAAATCCAGAATGTTAAACCTAATCCAACCAACCATGTCCAATCGAACAAGCTGCCAATTAGTGCAAGAAATGACGAAATATATAAGGGCAATCGTGATGTATTCTGTTTCGAATAATGAGTCTGTTGCTCAATGTTGGTAAGCGGTTTTTCAATATGATGGGCATATTGCATAACACTTATGAGGAATGCAGCAACACATAAAAACGTAATGATCGGCAACGCTAGAACCCAAGTACTGATCGCTACTATGATGAGGAGCATCAACCAAATCATTTTTATTTCACTATGTTGCTTCAGCATACACATCATTCCTTTTTAGCTAGATTGATGATACCTCAGCAAGAATTGGCATTTTGCGTTTTTCATCGCATATTCTGTACACTTGATTGCAAATCTTGTATCAGCGCAACTGCTGAAAATCACGTACAATGAAAAAGTTAATTGGATTAGGAACGTTTCAATGCCACCATTTGTCTTGGTCGATGGGTCATATTTTTTATTTCGTGCTTATCACGCACTACCACCGCTAACGACGTCAACAGGTTTACAAACCAACGCAATTCGCGGAGCTATTTCTGCTATCCAAAAGTTAATGCGTCGTGTTCAACCTACACACATGGCTGTCATTTTTGACACACCTGAACCAACTTTCCGTCATCAACTTTCCCCAATATATAAAGGGGATCGACCGAGCATGCCTGACGAACTCGCTCAACAAATTCCGTATTTACATAATTTAATTCGTGCTTTAGGTATCCCACTCCATGCCATACCTGGTGCGGAAGCCGATGATATCATCGGTACGCTGGCAAAACGTGCAGAAAAAGAAGGCTATCAAGTCTTGATTTCCACAGGCGATAAAGACATGGCTCAATTGGTCACGGACAAAGTGACACTTGAAGACAGTTTTAAAGACAAGCCCATGGATGTGAATGGCGTTTTTGAAAAGTTTGGTGTTTGGCCGAACCAAATTATTGATTATTTAACCCTCATGGGAGATGCCTCTGACGGCATCATGGGCGTTCCTGGTATCGGAGCAAAGACTGCGGCTAAACTGCTGAATGAATATGGTTCAATTGGTGGCATTCTTGAAAATGTCGATAAAATTAAAGGCAAAGTAGGCCAAAATATTAAAGACAATGCAGATGGTATTGCGCTAGATCATCAGCTAGCAAGTATTGTTTGTGACTTAGACATGAATCTGACCTACGATGATCTTAAACTCCGAGATCCAAATGTTGCAGATTTACGTCAGCTTTACACCGAACTTGAGTTTAGAAATCAACTTCAGTCTCTAGATCATCCCAACAATCCAAATAGTGCTGCGTATAAACAATCAAGTCAAGTTATCGCAAAACCGAGTACTGCAACATCGAAAATCGAAGACCAAGCGGTTCAAACTAGTGTAGATGATCAGCTTGGCGAGGCAACTTACCATACCGTTTTAACACCAGCGGATTGGGAAAAACTCTTTCAAAGATTGACTACTGAGAAACGCTTTGCTTTCGATACTGAAACCACAAGTTTAGATTATCGTGTTGCAGAGATGGTAGGCTTCTCTGTGGCATTTGATGCCCAAGATGCATATTACGTTCCGCTTGCTCACGACTATGAAGGTGCTCCAGAGCAATTGGATCGCGACGCTATTCTTGCGCAAATCAAACCAATTTTAGAAAACGCTGAGATTGAGAAGATTGGTCATCATTTAAAATATGATGCTCATATTCTCGAAAATCATGGAATTCATTTACAAGGCTGGTACTTTGACACCATGCTTGCCTCGTACGTGCTCAATGCTGTGGCGACGCGCCATGGTATGGATGACGTTGCGCGCGTTTATCTTAGCCACTTAACCACTACTTACGAACAAGTGGCGGGCAAAGGTGCTAAACAAAAAACCTTTAATCAAATTGAAATCGAAACAGCAG
Source organism: Acinetobacter sp. DSM 11652 (assembly GCF_900109815.1). Taxonomy (NCBI): domain Bacteria; kingdom Pseudomonadati; phylum Pseudomonadota; class Gammaproteobacteria; order Moraxellales; family Moraxellaceae; genus Acinetobacter; species Acinetobacter sp. DSM 11652. Next base: position 60,684 of record NZ_FOBK01000014.1, on the reverse strand, counting down.
CTCATTATGCCGCTGAAGATGCCCATGTAACCTATCGTTTGTATGAGGTATTGGAGCGTAAGCTTAAAGAAATCCCAGAGCTTCTCAATATTCTTCATCAAATCGAAATGCCGACAGCTGCAGTTCTGACGACGATGGAAGAAAATGGAATTCAGCTCGATTTGAGTTTCCTCGATCAATTGGGTCAAGAATTTTCTAATACAATTCTAGAGTTAGAAAATCAGATTATTGAAATCGCGGGTCAACCTTTCAATGTCAGCTCACCTAAGCAGGTGGGTGATATTCTTTTTGATAAGTTAGGTTTAAAAGGTGGTAAGAAAACTTCAACAGGTCAATACAGTACCAGCGAAAGCATTCTTGAGAAAATTGATCACCCGATCGCTGCACTTATTTTAGAATATCGCGGCTTGTCTAAGTTAAAAAGTACCTATACTGACGGTTTAATCAAACAAGCCAATAACGAAAGTCATCGTGTTCATACCAGCTACCATCAAGCTTTAACCGCAACTGGACGATTATCTTCTACTGATCCTAATCTTCAGAATATTCCAATTCGCGAAGAGATCGGTCGTCAAATCCGAAAAGCTTTTGTTGCACCTGAAGGTCGGGTTTTACTTGCTGCCGATTACTCACAAATTGAACTACGTCTTATGGCACATTTTTCACAAGATGAGGCTTTAGTTGACGCGTTTAATCACGGCCAAGATGTTCATCGCCGTACTGCAGCAGAAGTATTAAATATTGCTTTGGATGATGTAACCAATGATCAACGTCGCCAAGCCAAGGCCGTCAACTTTGGATTACTTTATGGCATGTCTGAGTTTGGTTTAACACGTCAATTGGGATTCACACGCGAAGAATCTCAAAATTACATTAAACAATATTTCCATCGCTATCCTGGCATTTATGAATATATGCAACGCACACGACAAGTCGCATTAGAACAAGGCTTTGTTGAAACCATTACAGGGCGACGCTTATACACACCAGATATCGATGCGCGCAATATGATGATTCGAAAGGCAGCTGAACGCGCTGCAATTAATGCGCCTCTTCAAGGTTCTGCTGCGGAGATTATCAAAATGGCAATGATCGAAGTAGATAAAATTTTACCTAAAGATCAGGCCAAATTATTATTGCAAGTTCACGATGAATTAGTGTTTGAGGTAGATGAAGCGATCGCTGACGAGATCGCTATTAAAATCGCAGATGCAATGCAAGGCGTTGTTCAACTCTCTGTGCCACTTGTTGTTGAAGTCGGCAAAGGGAAAAACTGGGGCGAAGCGCACTAATTTCTAAGATTCTTAGATTGTAAAAAAGGACTCAAATGAGTCCTTTTTTATGAGATTGTTTAAATCCGCAATTTAGATTTAACCAATTGATTTCAACATGATTTCAGCAATATAAAGTGTAAAGAATGCAAGGATAGGAGAAAGATCAATCATCCCTAAATTTGGCATTACTTTACGGAATGGTGCCAACATCGGTTCAGCTAATTCTTGAATCACTTCAATATAAGGTGAACGTGTTTGTGAAAACATTAAAATCCAACTACAGATAATGTAAGCAAACAGCAAATATTTAAGAATTGAAATTAATGCCTGCAACATTGAAAGTACTGTTGAACCAATAAAGTACAATGCATCGCCTGTTGGTAAGGCATTTAAATATTTATAGCCAAATACCTTAAGAAAATACAACAACACGATCAGCACTAAAGCTGCTAGATTTACACGCCCCTGTGCCACAGTTGGCAAGATTCGTCCAAACACATCTACAATTTTAGTTGCTTTCACTGTCGATAGCACAACAGGGTTATATGGACTGACTGCCGCTAATTGCATTAAAAAACGGAAAAATACCAATAAAATCGCAACATTAATGATAATGTCAAAAAATAGCGCAGAGTTCGCACCCATACTTCAATTTTCCTAAAATTTAGTTATTTAGAACTATCACTTAATTCCTGAGCGAGCTCCTGACTGCGTTTTTTTGCAGCCGCAAGAGCAGCTTGAATATTCTGTGAAATTTGCGCTCGATCAAAAACTTCCAAGGCCGCTTGAGTTGTACCATTTGGTGATGTCACATTTCTACGCAGTTCAGATGGCGTATTAGAACTGGTGATCGCCATTTGTGCAGCACCGAGAGCTGTTTGTAGCGTTAATGCTGTTGCAGTTTTCTCATCCAAGCCTAAATTTTTCCCAGCACGAATCATACTTTCCATCATATAGAAAAAGTACGCTGGCCCTGACCCCGATACCGCAGTTACTGCATCAATTTGCTCTTCTGAGTTTACCCAAAGTGTTAAGCCTGTTGCAGCTAAAATCTGACTTGCCAATTCACGCTTTGCTTGGTCAACAACGTCATGAGCATATAAACCATGGGCACCTGTTTGAACCAATGCAGGTGTATTAGGCATGACACGAACGATAAACTCCGTCCCCGTTAATGCAGCAATCGTTGCAATTTCAGCTCCTGCTACAATCGAAACAATTAACTTATTCTCAAATTTATCTTTTAACGGTTTAAGAACTTGTGCCAGTACTTGTGGTTTCACCGCCAGAACAACAACATCAGCATTTTGGATCGCGTCTTCATTATTGTCTGTAACTTGAATTTCTTTTTCTTTTAATAACTCTCTCACACGTTCTACAGGATCGGAAACTGTAATACGCGTTGTTGGTAAACCACGACTAATCAACCCTCCAATTAGGGCTTGAGCCATATTACCACCACCAATGAAACAAATATTACAGTTTAACGCAACACTCATGAACGACTCTCAACCTTGATTTTATAGCGATGAAACTAACTTTGGCTGCCAACCACCGACTTCACAATATTCTGATTCAGCCAGCCAAAACCCTTTTGGCGTGAAAACACCAAGCATAACATTATCTAAGCTTAAAATTTGAATAGTATGACGCTTCCATGGAAAAATTTGTGCCTCTTGAATTGCTTTTTTTAATGGCCATTTCCCCACACGTCCATGCAAATGGACTTTTTCCCCACCTTGACGATAATGCAATGTCAGAGACTGATTTAAAAGTTCTGTACGCAGACCACACTCTTCATGATGTTGGCAGATCTTAAATTGACCCGAAGCTAAATTAACAACTTGCTGGATTTCAAATTTTATTTCCGAATCAGTTGTGTTTGATTCTGCTAAGTATTCATCCTTAGGAACTCGATATAAGATATTTTGGAAACGAACATAATATTGTCCATTCCAATGCAATGCTGCTTGTGCATCAGGTTTCGCCAAAATAACTTCTTCAGTCAATCGCTCTACCATCTCAAATGCAGGACGGTATTGATCCTTACCTTTCATCCAATTGGATAAAAGTTGTCTTCTTCTTGCTAAACTTAATTGATTGAGTTGTCGTAAATCTAGATGATCATCATCGCCACAGAACGCCAAATCCTGTTGTAAAATCTCTTGCAAAATTTCATCCGCATCTTGCATCAACACGCTGGTTCTCACAATCGCATGTTGCATTTTAGGGAATCGGCTTTGCAAAATATTCCAAAGCTCATGACGGCACCAAGCTCGATCATAGTGCGTATCAAAATTGGTCGGGTCATCCACGTAGGGCAATTTGAGTTGTTCTACCCATTGGCAAATCTGCTCACGACTTAGATTCAATAATGGTCGCCAAATAATGATGTCGTCACGTGAATCTAATAATTTCATCGCGGACAACCCCTGTATTCCAGCACCAGAGAACAAACGTAATAATACGGTCTCAGCTTGATCCTGCTGATGATGTGCCAGTACTAAAATATCTGTGTCGGATAAATGATGTTTAAAAGCTTGATAACGTGCTGCTCGAGCTTGCTGTTCCAAATTCCCCTCAGCAACTTGAACTGTCTCGAGAACCACAGGGATGTGCGCTGCTATACAAAATTGATGGACGAATTCAGCCCATTCCTGATTTGCAGATTGCAACTGGTGGTTAATATTAATCGCACGGATTTTTTGGGGAATTAATTGAGACATGAGATACAGCAACAGCATGGAATCCATGCCGCCACTACATCCCACTAAGAACGTGTGTTCATCACCAAATTTGGCAATTTGTTTTAAGAAGCTAGACCTGAATTGTCGCTGCCAAACTTCATTAAACGTTGGTAACGTGCTTCGCATCTTGCATTTGCATCCATTGGAACAAGCTCATCAAGTGCAGCTTGTAACACATGTTTTAATTTATCCATGACTACGTCTGGCTGAAGATGAGCACCCTCACCTTCATCTACAACATACTCAACAATACCAAGTTCTTTCAGTTTATCTGCAGTGAGTGCAAGTGCTTCACTCGCTTGCTCTGCTTTTTCAGCAGTTTTCCAAAGAATTGAGGCACAACCTTCAGGTGAAATCACAGAGTAAATACTGTGAGAGAGCATAATCACACGATCTGCAACGCCAATGCCTAATGCGCCGCCAGAACCACCCTCGCCTAGAACAGTCGCGATGACAGGTACTTTTAAACTTGAGAGTTGAGCTAGACTCGTAGCAATTGCTTCTGCTTGTCCACGCTCTTCAGCACCTACACCAGGGTATGCACCCATGGTGTCAATAAATGTGAAAACTGGAAGATTAAAGCGTTCAGCCATATTAAGTAAACGCTGAGACTTGCGATAGCCTTCTGGATTACTCATCCCAAAATTATGCTGTAACTTTTCACGTGTACTACGACCACGATGTTGACCAACCACCATCACAGCCTGACCATTAAAACGCGCTAAACCGCCAACCATTGCACCATCATCACCATATAAACGGTCACCATGAAGTGCATCAAATTCTGTAAAAATTTCGCTCACATAATCTAAAAATTGTGGGCGATCTGGATGACGCGCAATTTGAACCGTTTTCCATGCTTTAGATTGAGCAGCTTTATTTTTCATAAGTCGATGAATATCCCTAAATTAACTATGACGTAGTTAACTAATAAAATTCGCTTATCAGCTTCTGTTAGCCAATAAATTGTTCCGACTGAATATTCAAAACGATATCCCAATGTTTAAATTGCACCTGCTCATCATGCAGCTCTGCAACCAACAAAGGCCATTGTTTTGCATCACCAGAAACTTTCAGTTGCCATTGTTGCTCATCTAATATCTTTAATTCAATGGCAGGAAGCATCTCATCGCTTCGGCTGTGATTCAGCAAAATTGCGAGACGAAGGAGCAAACATAGATAGACAAGTTTAATTCCACCGACTTTCGTCACATCATTTTTTGCTTCAGCACGCAATTTACGGCGATGATGAGCGACCAAATGTGACAAATGATTTTGATCAATTTGTGAAAAACCAGCAATGTCAGAATGCTGAAGCAAATATGCGCCGTGACGATGATAACCACTATGACTAATGGCTAAACCAATTTCATGAAGATAAGCTGCTCGACGTAGCAAATCACTATCGTCATTATTTAGACCAAGCGTTCCTGCCACGGTATCAAATAATTGTTGAGCCGTTTCAACAACACGTTCTGCTTGTTTTTGATCAGCACCATAACGCCCCATCAAGGCTTGTACGCTACGATCTCGAATATCTTCATGCTGGAAACGCCCGAGTAAATCATACATTACACCTTCTCGTAAGGCGCCATCTGAATAGACCAGCTTATCAACTTGAAGAACTTCAAATACAGCGTATAAAATCGCAATACCCGCAGGTAGGACTGCACGACGATCTTCCTTAAGACCCTCAAATTCCATGTCTGAAATATGCTTGTATTTGAGTAACTTATCTTTAAGTTTTTCCAAGCCTTCTCGCGTCAAGTTCTCCTGATCATCGCTCCAACCCATATTTACCGCAATTTGACGACAGGCTTTAATGGTTCCACTTGAACCAACAACAGTATCCCATCCTGCCGCACGGTAAGTAGTCGCGATACCCGAGATTTCTTTGCGTGCGGCAGTCACCGCACGATCGAAAGCTTTTGGATTAATATCTCCGTCTGCAAAATAGGCCTTCGTAAATGCAACGCATCCCATTTGCACGGATTCAGTATGAATCGGCTCAAACTCTTCACCAATGATTAACTCAGTCGAGCCACCACCAATATCAATCACCAAACGGCGACCGCTGTTCGCCATAGTATGTGATACACCTAAATAAATTAAGCGTGCTTCTTCACGACCAGCAATAATTTCAATAGGTTTAGGCAGAATTTCAGCTGCTTTTTGAATGAATTCATGCCCATTTTTAGCTTGGCGCAACGCATTGGTGGCCACAATTCTTAAGCGATTGGATTGGACTGAACTTAGGCGCCCTACAAATCGAGCCAAGCATGCTAAACCACGTTGTTGAGCAGCTTCTGTCAAATTTTTATTTTCATCTAAACCTGCGGCCAATTGGACCTTTTCAGACATCGATGCGACTTTTTTTACCTCACCATGATCAACTCGAGCAATCGCCAAGTGGAAGCTGTTTGAGCCCATATCAATGGCTGCAAGGAGTTCTTCATCAATCAAAAAATCAGACATTGTTGCGCTAAGTTCAACCAGAATTGTGCCTAGATTAATTCACATAACTGTAATTTAAAAGCCATTTATTTAGTCAATTTAACGACTATTTAAAAAATCATCATATATGACAATTGTGTTACACCGATCATGGAAATCGTGAGCATCAATTAGACATTTACAGAATTTAGTCCGAAAATAAACCCTATCCCCTACTTTGTTAAAGTGGTCTATGTAATACTTATATACATAGATAGACCGTTTTCAAAAAATTATTCGGAGCAAATTCCATGTCTGCTAATATCGTTAATACAACTGATGCTAATTTTGAAGCTGACGTTTTAAATTCTGACACGCCAGTTCTTGTTGATTTTTGGGCAGGCTGGTGTGCGCCATGTAAAGCTATTGCTCCTGTACTTGAAGTTTTAGCAACTGAATACGAAGGTAAAGTTAAAATCGTAAAAGTTGACGTAACTTCATGCGAACAAACTGCTGTAAATTACAATATTCGTAATATCCCAGCTTTATTGATGTTTAAAAATGGTGAAGTTGTTGCTCAACAAGTTGGTGCAGCTCCTAAATCTAAACTTGCAGCTTTTATTGAAGAAAATATCTAATTCTTTCAATTTTAATTGCCTTGAAAGCGTCAAATTTTTGGCGCTTTTTTTGACGGTAAAATTGACAAAGAGCCATATCTCACTTATATTGCATGATCAAGAAACACTTGGACAATTTCTCCTCGTTTCTTACAATACACAAAACATAAGATCGCCGCTCGGCTAAAGAAATTGTTTACACATTTCTCCTCGAAAGAACTTACTAGATTCTGAGTTTGTTATTGTGCAAATCAATTGCTGCTCTTTTCTTGCACTGCGGATGTCTTTTGCTTCTATTCTATCTGTGTTCCACACTTCCTTTTAATTCAATCGACCATTTATGAACTTAACTGAACTCAAGAAAAAACCGATAGGCGAACTCATCAAAATTGCTGAGTTCATGGGCCTTGAAGGAATGGCACGTAACCGTAAGCAAGACATTATTTTTGCCATTTTGAAACGCCATGCTATGAATGGTGAAGAAATTTTCGGCGATGGTGTTCTTGAAATTCTGTCTGATGGTTTCGGTTTTTTACGTTCTGCAGCAGGGTCTTACCTTGCGGGTCCAGATGACATTTATGTCAGCCCTTCTCAAATTCGCCGCTTCAATTTGCGCACTGGGGATACGATTACAGGTACGATTCGTCCACCAAAAGAAGGCGAACGTTATTTTGCACTTTTAAAAGTGAATCAAATTAACTACGACACGCCAGAAAACTCTCGCAATAAGATTCTTTTCGAAAACTTAACGCCTTTATTCCCAACTGAACAATTAGTGATGGAGTTAGGAAATGGTTCGACTGAAGATTTAACTGCGCGTGTTGTCGATTTAGTTGCTCCAATTGGTAAAGGTCAACGTTCAATTATTGTTGCACCACCTAAAGCTGGTAAGACAATGTTAATCCAAAACATTGCTCAATCTATTGTTCGTAATAATCCTGAATGCTTCCTAATCGTTCTTCTCATTGATGAGCGCCCAGAAGAAGTAACAGAAATGGAACGTACCGTTCGTGGTGAAGTTGTTGCTTCAACATTTGACGAATCACCTGCACGTCACGTTCAAGTCGCTGAAATGGTGATTGAAAAAGCGAAACGTCTGGTAGAACACAAAAAAGACGTTGTTATTTTGCTTGACTCAATTACACGTTTAGCACGTGCATATAACACTGTTATTCCATCATCAGGTAAAGTTTTAACTGGTGGTGTTGATGCCCACGCTTTAGAACGTCCAAAACGTTTCTTCGGTGCTGCACGTAATATCGAAGAAGGTGGTTCACTTACGATCATTTCTACTGCTTTAATTGAAACTGGCAGTAAAATGGATGAAGTCATCTACGAAGAATTCAAAGGTACAGGTAACCAAGAGATTACGCTTGATCGCCGTATTGCTGAGAAACGTGTATTCCCTGCGATGAATATCAAGAAATCTGGTACACGTCGTGAAGAACGCCTCATGGATGAAGATAAACTACGTAAGGTTTGGATTTTACGTAAGCTTCTCCATCCTATGGACGAACTTGCTGCGATGGAATTCTTACTTGATCGCATGAAGGAAACCAAGACCAATGATGATTTCTTCGATCAAATGAAACGCAAAGCTGCCAACTAATACGCAAAAGGCCATCATTTATTGATGGCCTTTTATTTGGGTTGACACCATTTACATAAATACACAATACTAACTTTTGAATGTAACTTTTCTTGCAAGTATGTGATTTTTATCATCTTGTTTTTTAATTCCCTTTATTTTTTAAGTATTTACTTAGTATTTCTCCAATTCAAAATGCAAAAATGATTGTAATTTTCTGTTAAAAATAGGTTCAAATTTCTCATTTTTTAAGCATTTTTTCATCTCGCCTAGTAGTAATTCAAAATACTCAGTGATAGCATGTCGGCATACCAGTTAGGCTGCTCCATGCGTTATTAACCTTACTAACGTTAGGAATAATAAAAGCACACAACAGACTAACCGGGTTTTTTGTCTCAATTTATTTTAATGAGAGTGATGCCATGTTATTCAAAAAAATTGCTATTGCTGCTGCCGTTGCTACTACTTTAGCTTTCGTTGGTTGTGCTAAAAAAACTGAAGAAGCTGCTGCTGACGCAAACGCTGCTGCATCTGAAGCTGTAGAAGCTGCTTCTGAAGCTGTTGTAGCTGCTGACGCTGCTGCTGTTGAAGCTTCTTCTGAAGTTGCTGCTCAAGCTGACGCTGCTGCTGCTGAAGCTACTGATGCTGCTGCTGAAGCTACTGACGCTGCTGCTGACGCTACTGCTGCTGCTTCTGCTGCTCAATAATCTAAAGTTTAGATTATTCGAAAAAAAGAGAACCTTTGGTTCTCTTTTTTATGCGCTGAATTTTATGAATACGCATAAAGTTAAGAGCATAAAAAAACCTGAGCTGAGCTCAGGTTTTTTTATGCTATTTGATCAAGCGATTAATCGACTTGCTCTGTCCCTACACGCTGTCTAAACTTTTGACCAGCACGGAAGGTGACTACACGGCGAGCAGAAATAGGAATCTCCTCACCTGTTTTTGGATTACGCCCTGGACGCTGACGCTTGTCACGCAGTTCGAAATTACCAAAACCCGATAATTTGACATGTTCACCTGCAATTAATGCCTGGCTAATTTCATCAAAAAACAACTCAACCATTTGTTTAGCTTCACGACGATTTAAACTCGTCAGCTCACTCAAATGATCAGCCATTTCTGCTTTTGTTAATGCTGTCATGAGGCCCTCAATGTCGCTTGGTAAGTGTTTTCTAACACTTGTAAAATATTATCCATACCAGATTTAATTTCAGCATCCTCAAGCGTGCGACTCGGATGCTGCCATAAAAGTGCAAACGCCAATGAACGTTTACCCTCTTCTACACCTTGACCCGTATACACATCGAATAACCAAGAAGAATCAAGTAACTCTCCTCCAGTTTTTTCGATAAGTTGCTGAATTTCACTAACATTAATCTTATCACTAATTAAAACTGCAATATCACGTCTCACTGAAGGAAATCGTGATAATTCTGTAAAATTAGATACATAAGTTTGCAAAACAGACGATTGATCAAGTTCTGCTACCCATGTCGGTGCGAGATCAAGCTCATCTTCAAGCGATGGATGTAAACGACCAATATAACCAATTGATTGTCCGTCCACTAAAATTTCAGCAGATTGACCTGGATGCAACCATGAACACTCTGAACGCACATATTCTACTTGAACTCGTCCAGCCGCCAATACAGCCTCAATTTCACCTTTAAAATCAAAGAAATCCATTGACTGAGGTTTAGCATGCCAAGATTCCTGATTCTTCGCACCTGTTGCCACAATCGCTAGTGTAGGTATTTGCTTAAGATCATGAATACTGGTTGCTTCTTGATAATCAAAACGCAAGCCAAGTTCAAAGAAGCGCACACGACTTTGTTGGCGATTAACGTTGTATTGGACACAAGGAATTAAGCTTGAAAGTAAAGTCGAACGCATTACCGCCAAATCACTTGAAATTGGATTTGCCAATGCCAAAGGATTTACACTTGGATTTAACTGTTTTTCAAGTTTTAGATCAGCAAAACTAAAGCTGATTGCCTCTTGATAACCAAGTGCAACCAAAGTTTGACGTAATTGTGCAACTTCAAATTGATCTTGGTATTTTGCAAGTTTCACATCAATCACAGGCAAGCTGATTTGAATGTTGTCATAACCATGAATACGCGCAACCTCTTCAATTAAGTCTTGGTAGATTGCCATATCATAACGATGTGATGGCGGTACGACAGACCATTGACCTTGTGCTTTAATTGCTACCTGACAACCTAGACGTGTTAACGCATCAGTAATAAAGTCAGAGTCAACTTTGTAACCAAGAAGTTGATCAACTTGCGCCTGCTCAAGCTCGATTGCTTCTCGTGTTGGTAATAGTGCTGGATTTTCTGCTACCGTAATTGGACCAAATTCACCACCTGCAAGCTCAGAAATCAGCTGAGATGCACGGTGCATTGCGATCATTGGAAGTTCGAAATCTACTCCACGCTCATAGCGCTGAGACGCATCTGTATGTAAACCGAAGCTACGCGCACGACCCGCAATATGAAGTGGTGCAAAGAATGCTGATTCAAGGAAGATTTCAGTCGTTGCGTCTGTCACCGATGAAGACAAGCCACCCATGATGCCCGCAATTGCTAATGCTTTTTCGTCATCTGCAATCACCATCACGTTGTCTTGCATTTCAACTTCTTGCTCATTCAAGAGAACAAGTTTTTCACCTGCAGTTGCTTGACGAACGTGTACCGCACCTTGAACTTTACCACCATCAAATGCGTGAAGCGGTTGACCCAACTCCATCAATACATAGTTGGTAATATCAACTAAGATACTGTGCTGACGGATACCAGAACGAGCCAGTGCGCGTTCCATCCATTCAGGAGTTGGCGCTTTGGTGTTGACGTTTTTGATCACACGACCTAAGTAACGTGGGCAACCTTCAGTAGATACAACGACCTTCTTTTCATCAGCAATCGTTGCAGCCACTTCTTTAATTTCAGGCGCAGTCACGGGAAGTTGGTTAATCACACCAATTTCACGTGCAATCCCACGAATACTGAAACAGTCACCACGGTTTGGTGTGATACTAATATCAATCACGTTGTCATCAAGGTCTAGATATTCACGTACGTTTACCCCGACTGGCGCGTCCGCAGGAAGCTCGAGTAGACCGTCGATTTTATCTTCTAAATCAATTTCAGATGCACCGCACAGCATACCTTGTGATTCAACACCACGAAGCTTACCTTTTTTGATTTTAAAATCACCTGGCAATACTGCACCGATGGTTGCTACGGGTGCTTTCATTCCTGCACGTACATTAGGTGCACCACAGACGATTTGTAATGGTTCACCCACACCAATGTTGACAGTCGTTACACGTAAACGATCTGCATCTGGGTGCTGTTCTACCGTAAGTACTTCACCTACAACCACACCTGTAAATGGTTTTGCAGCAGGAGATAAATCATCTACCTCAAGGCCAAGCATGGTCAGTTGGTCAGATAAAGTATCGCTATCGATGGCTGGGTTAACCCATGTGCGTAGCCAATTTTCGCTAATTTTCATTGATATAAAACCTGTAATTCAAATCTCTAGAATCCTCCCTCTAACCCCCTTTGCTAAGGGAGAGAACCCCAAATGATTCTGTGGAGTTCCTCAAGTTAGGAGAGGATTTAATAAAAAGTTTTAAGCAAACTGGCGTAAGAAACGCACATCATTTTGGTAGAACATACGCAAGTCGTTTATGCCATAACGAAGCATTGCAAAACGTTCAACACCTAAACCAAATGCAAAGCCTTTGTACTTGTCTGGATCAATACCCGCTGAACGAAGAACATTTGGATGTACCATGCCACAACCTAATACTTCTAACCATTTTCCTCGCTCATCCATGATGTCGACTTCAGCACTTGGTTCTGTGAATGGGAAGTAAGATGGGCGGAAACGTACTTTCAAGTCTTTTTCAAAGAACTCATTCAGCAAATTAACCAATAATCCTTTTAACTCAGCAAAGCTCGTATTTTCTGCAACGTACAAACCTTCAATCTGGTGGAACATCGGAGAATGTGTTTGGTCTGAGTCACAGCGATACACACGACCTGGACATACAATACGAATTGGTGGTTGCTGTGTTTCCATCGTTCGAATCTGTACACCAGAGGTATGCGTACGAAGCAAATGGTTTACATCGAAGTAAAAGGTATCGTGCATTGCACGCGCAGGGTGATGACCAGGAATATTTAATGCCTCAAAGTTGTGATAATCATCTTCAACCTCTGGACCAGTCGCAACAGAAAAACCTGCTTTCGTGAAGAATTGACAAATACGCTCTTGTACTTGGGTCACTGGGTGGATACTGCCCACCTGTTGTCCACGACCAGGCAACGTGATGTCGATCTGTTCACTTGCTAATTTTTGTTCTAGTGCAGCTTTTTGTAATGCAGTTTGACGCTCAGTTAATGCGCCATTAATCGCTTCTCGAACTGAATGAATCTGCGCACCAAAAACCTTACGCTCTTCCGGATCCATTTTACCCAGTGCTTTCGATTGTTCAGCAAGCTGGCTTTTCTTACCCGTAAATTGCACTCGAACCTGATCGAGTGTTGCAAGGTCTTGAGCTGCTGCAATGGCAGCGAGCGCTTCAGTGGTCAGGGCTTCCAGTGACATAGTAACTCTCAAAGCAACAAATATAAAAAATAATATAACTGCGCATTCTAACAGCTTTTATAGCTCCGTATGAAGATCAGCAAGTGTTAAAATTGGATGTGGAATTAAATTGGAAATTACATTTATAAAAAGTTTAAGATATGCGCAATGATCATTGAGAAGATATGTCATGGCATTAGATCAAATTTGGAAACAACAGCTCACACTCGTGACTTATGGCAATGAGTTTTTAAGTCAGGATTTAAGTTTTCAACACTGGAAAAATCATGCGATTTTTAATCAGCACCATTTCCTTTTTAGAGATTTAAATACGCAACACTTATTGGCACAACATTTCCAAGTTTGGTTAGAAAGCTTAAAACGTCAGGGTGTCACACGCTTAAGCCTACATAACTCAAGTTTATTAATCGATGAAAAAAATCCCAATCCAAATGTTGAGCTTTTACCATATCCCCATTTCATTGTCAGTCATCACCGCAATGTAAAAACAGCATGGATCTGTGGTAAAGAACTTGCCGAATGGTATAGTTCTGAACAAGACTTCGACATACCAAACAACCAAACACTCCCTGCACGAATTGAAACATTTTGGCGTTTTGATCTATCCACCCAACATATCAAACGTGTTGAGGCAGATCTTCAAGCACCTAATTGGAATGATATTCACGACTACACAGAGAATGAGCTGTTCGATCGCGCATTAGCACAAGGGGTGGAATCCGTTAAACGTGGCGCAATCTTTTATGGTACTGACGATCAATCACCCTCCAACGCTGGAGCTGCCTTACCATTACTGCCACAAGATTATGCAGCACCTTATGCCAATGAAACCTTAGTGCGTTTCATGCATCTAGAACAACATTTAAAGATTCAAAAACGAAAGCTTTTGGAGCAAGATCATCAAGAATCTCTTGAGGAAGAAAAACAACTGAAGGTATTTCAACAAAAGTTAGATGACCTGAGTGCAAAATTCATTACTAAAGTAGCAAATCACTATAAAACTGCTCATTTAAAAAGCCCCGAAATTCACTCCCCTTTGGATGAAACCTTAACACATACTCAACATGGAAAACGCTTTTTCAACAATGATTCCAGTTCTCACCAACCCACACCTAAAACAGGTAAATCAAATGTATTTGCCCTCATTTTAGTCACTGCAATAATCTGTTTCTGCGCTTACTATTTTGGACTGTGATGTTTTAAAAATTCATCTAATTGTTCAGTTTTATGAAAATGTAGCCACTTTATATGATGATATTGAGTGGCATTCATCATCTGCAAATATTTAAGTCTATTTTTCCCATGTGTTTGGACTACCCACAATATTATTGAGTCTTTACTTAACAATTTCGCCCAATGTTCTCTATTGTTAGAATTTTTCCATATTTTCTTTTGGCTAATCACACGGTATAGCGACCTCTTAATCACACGATAAAGATTTACGCGTAGTGAAAAATCCAACCACATCACAGTGTCGATCTCACTTAAGATTAAATTTTGAATCAGAGAATAATTACCATCAATCACGAAGCCCTTATTCATAGACCTAACACGATTTATAAATTTTTCTTGAAATTCTATTGAAGATGACTCAGTCCAGTTATCCAACCAAAAGAGATTATCAAGTTCAATATGATCGACTTGCAGTTGAACAGCCAACTTACGTGCAAAGGTTGTTTTCCCAGATGCTGCTGTACCGACGACCATAATTTTATTCATACTAATCTCTTGGCTTTATTTGGTCGTAAACAATGAAAATAAAAAAGACCGCTAAAAAGCGGTCTTTTTCTCATCTACGATGATTAAGCAGCTAATGCGCCTTTAGCTTTTTCAGCTAAAGCAGCAAATGCAACTGCGTCATGCATAGCGATGTCAGCAAGTACGCGACGGTCGATGATCACTTGAGCTTTTTTCAAGCCATCGATCATACGGCTGTACGACAAACCATTTTGACGTGCACCAGCATTGATACGCGCAATCCATAAAGCACGGAATTGACGTTTCTTTTGACGACGGTCACGGTAAGCATATTGACCTGCTTTGATTACCGCTTGGAACGCTACGCGGTAAACACGTGAACGAGCACCATAGTAACCTTTAGCGCGAGCAAGAATTTTTTTGTGACGGCGATGAGCCTGTACACCACGTTTTACACGAGCCATTTATAATCTCCTTAGATGTACGGGCACATACGACGAACTGAAGCAACGTCACTTACGTGAACCATTACACAGCCGCGCAATTGACGAATACGCTTAGCAGATTTTTTGGTCAAAATGTGGCGTTTGAACGCTTGTTTACGCTTAAAACCGTTAGCAGTCGCTTTGAAGCGTTTTGCTGCACCACGGCGAGTTTTCATCTTAGGCATAACAACCTCTTTTGAACACCTGTTCGGCTCGTTTGCACCATTACAATACGACCTGCAGGTAAGGGAGCGAGTATTCTATAGCATCTTTGCGCAAAACAAAAGCACCGTTAATCTTGATTCAGACAAATTAATCTTGATGAGTTTTACTCTACGAAAATTTAGAACAAACCAAGATACACCCAGTAAATAAATAGATACCGACCTGTTTTCGCTATACCCACCACAAAGATAAATTTCCAGAATTTTTCTTTCAAAATTCCTGCAATTAAGGTGATTGGATCACCAATGATAGGCACCCAACTTAAAAGAAGTGACCATGTACCATACTGCTGATAAGCCCGTTGAGCACGAATCATGTGATCTGACTTAAATGGAAACCACTTTTTGGTTTTAAACTGCTCTATTTTTAAGCCCAACCACCAATTGACGCATGAACCCATCACATTCGCTACACTTGCAACAAAAATAAGCATCCACGGCGAAAATTGTTTTAAAGCAAATGACCCCAACAATACTGCTTCGGACTGTAAGGGCAATAAAGTGGCGGCTCCAAAGGCACTTAAAAACAATAAAATCAGATTCATTTACTGGACTTGTTCGCCGCTAAAAGTTTCTGCGTTTTGCGATATTCTTTTATCGACCAAGCAATTGCCAACACTACTATGATGGCACGTAGCACCGTATATTTATTCGTTATCGCTGGAATCACCTGTTTTAATTGATCCCTAGAATCTGGTTCGATTGCTGCAATAATATTTTGCACATGAAATATTTCGACGATATAAGAAGCAACACAGAGTAAAATACCAGCAATAATTGCCCAGTATACTTTTGAATTAGATTCAACAATTTTGCTGAAATTTAAAAAAAAATCCTTCATGGCAGTTCTCCATAAAAAAACCACCAAATGGTGGTTTAGATGTATAGAGTTTAGCACACTTAAATCCGTGATCTACTTTAGTAGTGCAAGCGCCTTTTGTACCGCTGGTCTCTGTTGGATACGTTGAATATAAGCTTCCACTTCAGGAAACTCTGCTAAATGAATACTTTGCCACTCGTGCCGCATCAACCAAGGGAAAATTGCCATATCCGCAATAGAGTACTCACCAGCCACATAGTCTTGCCCAACTAACTGCTTATTGAGCACCCCATATAATCTTTTAGTTTCTGTAATGTAGCGCTCGATCGCATAAGGGATTTTCTCTTTAGCAAATTTAGCAAAATGATGATTTTGACCTAACATCGGTCCTAGACCACCCATTTGCCACATCAACCATTGTTCAACCTGAATCCTCGCGATTTCGTGCTGAGGATAGAATTGTCCCGTTTTACGTCCTAAATATTGCAGTATTGCACCAGACTCGAAAATCGAAATCGATTGATTATTCGGTCCATTTTGATCAACTATCGCAGGAATTTTATTATTAGGAGAGATCGCAAGAAAGTCAGTTTGGAACTGATCATTTTCTAATATATTGATTGGATAGATTTGATAATCTAAAGCCATTTCTTCGAGTGCAATTGTTATTTTTAATCCGTTGGGTGTTCCCCAGTAATATAAATCGATCATTACAGTTCAGGCTCCATATGCCCTTTGTTGATTGATTTATCCACCATAAATCATTTCAGACCAAACAACAAGGATAGAAATTCTTTATTTATAAGTTATAAAAAATCAATTATTTATAAAATATTTTAAAAATTTTTTGAATTTATTATTGAAAAATTTCGGTCTGAACCTATATAAAAACTTGCCAGATTTATGATGATCATCTGGTTCTGTTGATGATAGTCATGACAGAACAACATTCTTATTTTTATGACTTTGCTGACCTCAGGAGGTTTTAATCATGAGTAACTTAAATCTTCATCCATTGTTTCGTCGTAGCATTGGTTTTGATCGTTTAAACGATTTTATTGATTATGCAATGCAAAGTGATGCTCCAAACTACCCACCTTATAACATTGAAAAAAAAGGTGAGAATAAATATCGCATCGTGGTCGCTACTGCAGGATTTAGTCAAGATGAGTTAAATATCAGTCTTGAAAATCAGCTTCTCTCGATCACAGGAAAACCAGAAGCTATTCAATCTGAACAAACCGAATATCTTCATAAAGGAATTGCGCGTCGTTCATTTAAATTATCGCTTCGCTTAGATGAACATATTGAAGTTCAACAAGCAGATTATGAAAATGGCTTATTAGTGATCGACTTAGAGCGTATCATTCCAGAAGAGAAAATACAGAGTCTACTGAAAAAACAGTTCATGTCGAATAAAGCATCGAACTTAATGAGTCACAAAAAAAGCCGATGCAAAAGTATCGGCTTTTTTTATAGATCAAATCTACAGGTACTTTGAGCAACGAATTTCCTGATGTGCTGATGTGCTGATGTGCAATATAAAAAATCCTTTTTGGGTCATCTTTCAAGACAGTAAACACTCTAAACCTATTCAGTTTTACCATCCATCTAGAATTTTCTATGCATAAGTACGAGTTTACCTGTCGAAATAATTACATTTTTTACTCAAGCCACAAAATGATTCGAGAAGTTTAAAATATACGTTTATTAGACTTCACTAAAGTACTGCCTGATGGAAATATTCAACTGATGATTTATACCCCAACTACAGTCGTTCCTCTCTTTACTAACTCAGGATGTACCTATATCCCTTCAATCAACATATAAAAAAGCCCTGCATGTGCAGGGCTTTTTCTCTAAATCGGTTTTACTTTTTCTTTTTAGGACCAAGTAACATACCCATTTGACGGCCTTCCATTTTTGGTGCTTGTTCCACTACACCGATTTCAGCCACATCAGCTTCAATCTTTTGTAATTGAGCAAGACCCAATTGTTGGTGAGCCATCTCACGACCACGGAAACGTAGAGTAATTTTAACTTTGTTGCCTTCTTCAAGGAATTTCAGAATAGCACGCAACTTAACATTGTAATCACCAACGTCTGTACCAGGACGCAACTTGATCTCTTTAACCTGAACTTGATGCTGCTTTTTCTTAGCATCTTTTTGCTTTTGCTTCAGATCAAATAAATGCTTGTTGTAATCCATGATTTTACAAACAGGCGGCTCTGCATTCGCAACGATCTCAACGAGGTCAAGATCAACTTCTTCTGCAGCACGCAACGCTTCAGCAAGTGAAACGATGCCTTTTTGTTCTCCGTCAGCGCCAACGAGACGCACTTCTTTCGCACGAATCTCATCATTTAATGCAGGACGATTGCTTTTAGCACCTTGTTGTTGGTTACGGTCAGGCTGTTTAATCTTTCTTACTCCACAATATACCGGCCGCGTTCGGCTACGGCTACTTTCACTAAGTCAACGAATGCATCGATAGACATAGTACCTAAATTTGTTCCAGAGCGAGTACGTACATTCACTGTACCTTCCTCTACTTCTCGATCCCCAAGCACCAATAGGTATGGAATACGCTCTAAAGTACGCTCACGAATCTTAAAGCCGATTTTCTCATTTCTCAAGTCTGAAATCGCTCGAATGCCATTTTCTTGCAATTTAGCGACGACTGACTGACAAGCATCTGCTTGAGAATCGGTAATATTCATCACACATGCTTGAATTGGTGCCAACCATGGTGGCATAAATCCAGCGTAGTGTTCAATAAGTATACCAATAAAACGTTCAAAACTGCCAAGAATTGCACGATGAAGCATCACAGGATGATCACGATCGTTGTCTTCAGTGACATAAGATGCATCTAAACGTAATGGCAAGTTAAAATCGCATTGGATTGTACCGCACTGCCAGATACGACCTAAACAATCTTTCAAAGAAAATTCAATTTTAGGACCGTAGAACGCACCCTCACCAGGTTGTAAATCCCAAGCGAGACCTGCTGCATCCAGTGCGTCAGCTAAAGATTTTTCAGCAACATCCCAAAGCTTATCATCCCCTACACGCTTTTCTGGACGTGTTGAGAGTTTCATTTGCACTTCTTCAAAACCGAAATCTTTATAAACATCTAAAGTCAGTTTGATAAAGTCAGCAACTTCTTGACCAATTTGCTCAGTTGTACAGAAAATGTGTGCGTCATCTTGGGTGAAACCACGAACACGCATAATCCCGTGTAATGAACCCGATGGTTCGTTACGGTGACATGAACCAAATTCAGCAAGACGAATTGGTAAATCACGGTAAGATTTTAAACCTTGGTTAAACACTTGAACATGACATGGGCAGTTCATTGGTTTAACGGCATAGTTACGGTTTTCAGAATGTGTAGTAAACATGTTTTCTGCATAGTTTGCAGCATGTCCTGATTTTTCCCACAGACTAAAATCGACCACCTGAGGTGTGCGAATTTCTTGATAACCATTGTCCTGTTGAACTTTACGCATGTATTGTTCTAAAACTTGATAGATCGTCCAGCCATTTGGATGCCAGAACACCATGCCTGGTGCTTCTTCTTGCATGTGGAACAGATCAAGCGCTTTACCAATTTTACGGTGGTCACGCTTTTCAGCTTCTTCAATACGTTTGATATAAGCAGCCAACTGCTTCTTATCCGCCCAAGCCGTACCATAAATACGTTGAAGTTGTTCGTTTTTCGCATCACCACGCCAGTAAGCACCTGACATCTTCGTCAACTTAAATGACTTTAAGAATTTAGTGTTTGGTACGTGTGGACCACGACACATATCCACATATTCTTGATGATAATAAAGACCCATTTGAGTCTCATCTGGCATATCTTCGATGAGGCGTAATTTATAATCTTCACCACGCTCAGTGAATACTTTGATCACTTCATCACGAGGTGTCATCTTTTTAATGACATCATAATCTTGATCGATGAGCTTTTTCATACGCTCTTCGATGGCAGCCATATCATCTGGTGTAAATGGTTTTTCACTGTAGATATCGTAATAGAAACCATCTTCAATGACAGGTCCAATCACCATCTTTGCTTCGGGGAAAAGCTGCTTCACTGCGTGACCAACTAAATGGGCACAAGAGTGACGAATAATTTCAACACCTTCATCATCTTTAGGCGTAATGATCTGCAACGTGGCATCATCAGTGATTAAGTCACATGCATCAACTAGATGGCCGTTTACACGACCTGCAACCGTATTTTTTGCAAGACCTGGACCGATGCTTTGAGCAACTTCCATGACAGAGACAGCTTGATCAAATTGTTTTTGATCGCCGTTTGGCAAAGTAATAATTGGCATAAAAAATCCTTAAGGAGTGATGCCCCGTACAATGGAGCATGTCACCGCGAGATTATGATCGAGGCGAACCTCAAAAGATAAAAACGGTGGATAAATAAAATCGCTAGAGATTTTACACGTGTCACGTTGTTTAATAAACCGTTAATCGAGCATTAGGCGATAGCAGTTTTAATTGTGACAAAAATAGTTAAAATATATTCCCAATTTAATATTTAAACCAATATTATCCCAATTATAGAAAAATAATCTTTTATACTTTCTATTAGATGATCAACATACTTTTAAACAAATAAATATAACCCACTGAAATCATTAGGCAGGTCATATGAAATCTCACCCACTAATTGCTTGGTCTACACTCCAGCCGCTTAAACCCGCATATGCTTTAGCAGCCAATGTGGATCTTGTTGTTCTTCGTCTTGAAGATCATGATGAAGAAAAAGTCGTTGTCATGTATGGTCGTTGTCAGCATCGCGGAGCACTCATGTCCGATGCCCATATTCAAGGCGACAAAATTGTATGTGGCCTTCACGGCTCTCATTACCTCTATAAAACTGGCATTAACCCGAGATATCTCAATAAAAATCTGCAAAAATTTAAAGCTTGGATTCATGATGATCATGTCTATGTTGACTTAGAAGAAATCGAAGCTTGGGAAAAAAGAAATCCACAGCAATTCAATCGTGATCGTTATCAAGGACTCTACGCAGATTCTCAGCCTGCTCCTGAAGAGCCACACAATAGATTCATCTTAGAATTAGCTCGAAATGGTCTAAAAAATTTCGGTCATCATGGTCCTACCGCAGCCATGGGTGTGCCTTTTGACAAACTTCCAAAATGGGAAGATATTCAACTGGTCACAGCTCAACTTTGGAAAGTTCCTCTACTGGATGATGCCCCCGTTGCAAGCGAAGTGATTATTGGACCAAATGCAAAAAAACCATTGAGACTCAATATTCCATTATTTGTTTCCGACATGAGTTTTGGAGCTTTATCGCAAGAAGCAAAAACTGCACTGGCAATGGGTGCGGAAATGGCAGGTACTGGCATCTGTTCTGGTGAAGGTGGAATGTTAGATGATGAACAAGCCTCGAATTCACGATATTTTTACGAGTTGGCCTCTGGTCGTTTTGGCTATGACATTGAAAAAGTAAAAAAATGCCAAGCTTTTCACTTTAAAGGTGGACAGGCAGCAAAAACAGGAACAGGCGGACATCTACCCGGGCATAAAGTGGTCGGAAAAATTGCAGAAGTACGTGGTTTAGAAGAAGGACAATCTGCGATTTCTCCCGCAACCTTTCCGGATTGGACTGAACTTTCACAGTACAAGGAGTTTGCAAACTATATACGCGAGCAGACAGGTGGCATTCCGATTGGCTTTAAACTGTCTGCACAGCATATCGAAAAAGACATTGATGCTGCGATTGCGATAGGTGTGGACTACATTATTTTAGATGGTCGTGGTGGTGGTACAGGTGCAGCACCAACATTATTCCGTGACAATATTTCAGTGCCGACCATTCCTGCTTTAGCACGGGCACGTCGTCATTTAGATCGTTTAGGACGTCGTGACATTAGTTTGGTCATTACAGGTGGCTTACGTGTCCCTGCTGATTTTATTAAAGCCTTAGCGCTGGGTGCAGATGCCATTGCCCTGTCTAACTCTGCCATGCAGGCAATTGGTTGTTTGGGAATGCGCGCGTGTAATACAAATGAATGCTCTGTCGGTATTGCAACACAAAAAGATCATTTGCGTCGAAGACTCGAAATAGAAAAATCAGCACAGCAACTCGCCAACTTTTTCAATGCTTCAGTCGAGTTGATGCAGGTAATGGCGCGTGCTTGTGGGCATGACCATTTAAGTAAATTTAATTTAGATGACTTAACCACTTGGAAAAAAGAAATCAGTGAATTAACGGGCATCCACTACGGTGGAATCCATTAAGTCTCAATCCAATGCTAAAAAGGGATGATTAACTTCATCCCTTTTTTTTCTTTTAATCACTACTGTCTAAAATTTTCCCAAGGTTCAAATCTACTCGTTTCCAAATCAGATGAATTCCACTCATTTTCTTTTCGATAAAGGTACGTGCGATTGAACTGCGGGATGACCACCTCACTCTGGCTCGGTCTAATAAATACATAGTCATCAGGATGGATATCAATTTTACGATCGACACAAATCATTTCCTGATTGGTGCTTCGTCCATACAACATATGCGGATGAGATTTTACTGGATAAACATATTGACCCATCCAGTAGCCACCATAGATAAAAACCGATTGATGCTTCTGAAAGAATTTTATTTTTTTAAATGAAGGCATTCCTGGCAATGAAACTTGGTCTAAAACTTTCAGTACGGGACTCGCTATATATAAAGCAGATTTAAGTGAAGAAAGATATTCAGAATCAAAATCGCTGGGCTTAAGCAACATTGAGCCAAATGACAGATCATTACACACACTATGTTTCACGTGAAAACTAAAGGTTGGACTTCCTCCTCCGTTAAAACACAGCTGAGCATGATTTAAATCTGGGAATTGGTGCTTTAAGATGTGCTGATAATTTTGATAAATATGTTGAGATTCAGCATAAGCTGTTTCTGCACGCTTCACCACCTTAGGTAGTTTAGTGACATGCGCATCGTAGCCCATTAAGCCACTCAAATTTAGCGTTTTTTGATGCTGCTGAATATAATTGAGCATTTGTATAAATTCAGCAGAATTTTGAACGCCTCCACGATGTAATCCCACATCAATTTCAAGATTGATATTGAAGCTAAGTCCCAGTTGATCAGCCAAGGCATGATATTGTTGCAAGCGAACAAAGGAATCAATTAACCAATGTATCTTGCATTTGATTGGCGTGTGATGGTTTTGATAAAACCTTTCTACTGCACGAATTGGCATCGGCTTGCCAAAGAGTAAATCAGCTTGATCAAAATGATTGAACATCAATTGTAAGTGATCAATATGGAATACCATAAAGTGTTGGGTGTCTAAATCGAAACTTAGCTTTTTTAACAAAGGCAAACAAGCCAAAGATTTAACGACTAACCGCGGTTTTAAGTGCTTTGCCGAAGCTAGCTGCTGTTTTACATAAGCAATATTAAAGTTTAATGCATCGTCATCGATCAAGAGCATAGGTTGACCTAAACCATGTGCCCGCAAATCATCATTCATTTGATTAAAAAAACTATTCATCTCTCATCCTTGTTGCCCAAGTAATAGTTTTTCAAGATAGGGATTGAGAAACTTTCGATGGGGATCGAGCGCTTCTCTGATTTGCATAAATTCATTCCATTTCGGATAAAGAGCTCGAATCTCTTGGTGAGACAGTTGATGCATCTTAGCCCAGTGTGGACGGCCTCGATATTTTTGAAAAATCGGCTCAATAAGATCAAATACTTTTTGAGGTGACTGCTTATAATATTGATGGATGGAAATCGAAATACTGTCCTGCTGATAGAAAGGACTTAGCCAAATATCATCCCCTTTGACCACGCGGAATTCGATAGGGAAAAAAGAATTTATTTGATATTTTCTAAACGTTGCAATCACTTCTTTGATGCATTGAATACCATTCTCAATTGGAATTTGATATTCCATTTCATTGAATTTGGTATTCCGAGGAGTTGCAAAAATATCACCCGACCAATCAATGAATTCTGTTGGCTTCACAAAAACACCGACTAATTTTTGAAGATATTTCGTCAAAAAAGGGGTTTTTTTAGAAATTTCACAACACCATGTTAAAAGTTGATCCTCAGATGGCCAAGAAGTTTCTCTTGGCTTCACCTCACCCTCTGTAACATCAAGTGTTTTAAAAATTAGCTGATCTGTAAAAGGGAAAATAAAATATTCCAAATGCCGATGTTGATGCATCAATTGGAGAAATTGATCAAGGCTTTCTTCTACAGGGGCTAAATGAATTTTCTCTTTCAATTTATATCTAGGGCGGTTTTGCATGGTTATTTTCGTTAATATCCCAAGCGATCCCAACGATACTCTTCCTGCCTGAAAAATTTCAGGGTTCTCCGTCTTGGAGCACTGGATTAACTCTCCATTTGCCTGTAATAGCTCAAAATCTTCTACATAGCCTGAAATAGAATGTAGCGCTGCACCTGTCCCGTGTGTTCCTGTAGACACAGCACCAGCTAAACTTTGTTGATCAATATCACCCTGATTCATAAGCGACTGCTCATAAGGCGCAAGATGCTGGCCTAAATTGAATAGTCGAGTACCTGCCCATAACGTCGCTTGGCATTTAGCCTGATCAGCATTTAAGACACTTGAAAATCGGTCTAAAGAAATAATAGACGCATCCGTTTTTACCAACGGAGTAAATGAGTGCCCTGCACCAACCACACGAACTTTAGGATGTTGAATCACAATATCCTGTAATTCATGTAATTGGTCTGGATATAAGATATGTTGCGGGTTTGAGTGGCAATATCCCGACCAGTTAGACCAATAATGATGTGTCAGATTACTCATGTTGCCAACTCCTTTTGTGCAACGGCGGTTTGAACATTTCCCCGATTGGTTCTTTTCTCTAATTCTTTTTGAGGTACTGCTTTAGGTACGCAATTTGATAATTGACGTTGTTCAGGTGGCAAACAAATCTGTTTAGCCAAATGTTTAAAATAGGTTTGAAAAGCTGCCAAAGTCCATTGACCAAATAAAGTGTGTCCACCTTCATAGGCTTGTTCTTGATATTCTTCGAATGTCGTGACATAGCCCATATAGTCATTACAATAAGATGCAAACCAAATTTTTGCGTTAGGAAATGTCGGTAATACACTTTTCTGAATGGTATTTAATACGCGCTTACCTGAAGTTGTTGTAAACTCTCCGGGAACACATACCAAAAAAAGTTGACCGATTCGAATGAGCTGAATTGGCACAATATGTGGCACTAAATCGCTTTCTTGAATTGCGCCAGCGTGAACTTGAGCATTCATTTCAGCAATGAGTGGATCTAAAACACCAGGAAGTGAACCTAATTTTTTTCCTAATATCCGATGCTGACCCGATTCAAAAATAATATTTTTGGGTCCTTGAGCATGATAAAGCTTCTGATAATAAGCACTTTCCACTGGATCTTTTGAATTCAATTTACTTCGTTTGAATTGTTTTGAAAGTAAATTCATAGCCATGATCAATGGCTTTGCAGCACCCACACCATCGACTGGTGTGCCCGCAATAAATGCTGTCCCATGACAAGCTTGGCTTGTTATCGCATTGCTATATCCACCTGAAAACTCTGGATCAGCCACAGTATTTGCCATATCCACATACTCGAGTACTGCATCCAAATCTTGATATTGGATGTTTTGATTCTGTTTCTCAAGTAAAGCGGCTAAAGCATACTCACTCTGTATACGACCATTGTTTCTCGCATAGATGTATTCTGCTTCTCCTTTTATCTTTTTTCTGATCTTAGTCTGATTCTTTCCATGGAAGTGTGGTGACACATCGCCTGCTGTTGCTTGCGCAAATATACAAACTGGTCCATCCACCCCAGCAGCACTTAAGGTCTCTTCCGAAAGTGTTGCGGCATAGCCTTTATTATCACCATCATGAGCGTCTAATTGATTGCCCAAACATGTCGCATGCACACCAAACAGTGACAACAGAGAATGAAGCTTTTCCCCACGATAAAAGCCAAGGACTTGCATTTGTCGATTGATTGCTTTGTAAGTTTCAGATTCATCGACGAATGCAGTATCGAGATTTCGATTATACGCTTTTATCGAGCGATTCCATGCCACAGGGACTTGCTCAGGAATGTCAATTGTCGCTAATCGAATCTCTGTAAAATCGCGATTGGATAATGCCTGTTGAATACTGGATTGCACAGCATCCACAACTGCATCAAGGTGCTCAGGCACAAATCCTGGTGTCGGCATATTATAAAGAGCTTCATAACCACAACCGCCTGGACCTGAATGGGTATGCGTTGCCATTAGAACCAAACGATGCGGATCGAAACGATCCCTCAACGTTTCATTCAAGCGTTGAATTACATTGATTCGAATTGCTGAAGTAATACAGCCAAAATCTAGACAACATAATATCAATGGGGCATCTTGATCTTTTTGAATGGTCACTGTTCTCGCATACAGCGCAGTTCTTTTTTTATAGGCACGGTGATGCCACATCCCATAGCCAAACATGGCATAGCCTTTGGGTTCGATGTTAATTTCATCTTTCCCCCACCCAACAATATACATATGCAAAATCCTTTTGCTTTTATTATTCGATTTTGAAACTTAAAATCTGTTTAAAATTTACCCTATTTCTCGATCAATTACATTATTCAGCACAAATAAATATCACCAACTTCACGAATAAATCGCAATAAAATGAAGTTAATAAATATGAAATTTCGCCTAATTGACAAAATGTCACGTTTGCTCGACTAAAGGATAAATGTATTCCGTTTATTTTTTGCTTATCTTTTACTCAGGATTATAAAAATGAAGATGGATACTAAAATGAATTTAAGTCCGTATGACGAACTACCTAGAACGCCAGCAAATTTTGTTGCCCTTTCTCCACTCAGATATTTAGAGCGTGCGGCCTATATCTACCCTCAGCAAGATGCAATTATTCATGGTACACGCCGGATTAGCTGGAAAGAAAAGTACAAACGTTGCCGTCAATTTGCCGATCAGCTGCAAAAGCTTGGTATTCAAAAAAATGATACTGTGTCGGTATTACTTCCAAATATTCCAGCCATGATCGAAGCGCATTTTGCAGTGCCTATGGCAGGCGCTGTACTCAATACATTAAATACGCGCCTAGATGCAAAAACACTCGCATTTATGCTTGAACATGCTGAATCGAAAGTACTTTTAGTTGACCCTGAATTCTCAGAATTAGCACAGGAAGCTTTAGCACAAGTTCCTCAGGACATTTATGTTATCGATGTTGCAGATCCTGAATATGAATTCAATGATCAAGCGCCCCGTATTGGAAAAATTGAGTATGAATCTTGGCTTTCACAAGGTAATCCTGAGTTTGAGTGGCAATTACCACAGGATGAATGGGATGCCATCAGCTTAAACTACACCTCAGGCACAACTGGGAATCCAAAAGGTGTGGTCTATCATCATCGTGGGGCTTATATTAATGCAGCGAGTAATATCATTGCTTGTGGTATGACACCCCGTGCCACCTATTTATGGACTTTGCCTCTGTTCCATTGTAATGGATGGTGTTTCGCTTGGAC
Organism: Acinetobacter sp. DSM 11652; assembly: GCF_900109815.1. NCBI lineage: Bacteria > Pseudomonadati > Pseudomonadota > Gammaproteobacteria > Moraxellales > Moraxellaceae > Acinetobacter > Acinetobacter sp. DSM 11652. Next base: position 32,588 of record NZ_FOBK01000014.1, on the reverse strand, counting down.
CATGGCCGCCAACGGTGGCACAAATGTTTGTCTTCGAAAAGTTGATCCAGCACAGATCTATCAATTGATCGCGGATCATCAAGTCGATTACTTCTGCGGTGCACCAATTGTATTGTCCATGTTGATCAACACACCAAAAGAGCAACAACGCGAAATTAATCATCGAGTCGAAGTGATGGTTGCTGGTGCAGCGCCACCAGCTGCCATTATTGAAGGTATGCGAAATCTAGGAATCAATGTTACCCACGTCTATGGTCTCACTGAAACCTATGGACCATCAGCGCTATGTGCTTCGCAAGCAGGCTGGAGTGATTTAAGCATCCAAGAACAAGCTCAACTACATTCACGCCAAGGTGTACCTTATCCACTTCAAGATGGGATGAAAGTATTGGATCCTGAAACGATGCTGCCTGTACCGAACGATGGTCAGACCATGGGGGAAATTATGTTCCGTGGCAACATTGTCATGAAAGGTTACTTGAAGAATCCTGAAGCCACCGCTGAAGCATTTGCTGGTGGATGGTTCCATACTGGCGATCTTGCCGTATGCCAGCCTGATGGTTATGCCAAAATCACAGATCGCTCGAAAGATGTGATTATTTCTGGTGGTGAAAATATTTCTTCACTTGAAGTGGAAGAAGTACTTTATCAACACCCTGCCGTGCTGACAGCTGCAGTTGTTGCAAAACCTGATCCACGTTGGCAAGAAGTTCCATGCGCATTTATTGAATTGAAGCAAGGGCAACAAGCTACACCTGAAGAAATCATTGAATACTGCAAACAACATCTTGCTCGATTCAAGGTACCTAAAGACGTAGTGATTACTGAAATCCCTAAAACTTCAACAGGTAAACTGCAAAAGTTTGTGTTGCGAGATTGGGCAAAAGATCGTGCTGCACTCTAAATATTAAGCATCTAAGAAATAAAAAAGGTCTGAAACATCAGACCTTTTTTTTGACCATTAACGATCAGAGATAAGTGCAACTTGCTGAACGTAATTCAGCAAATTTAACTTAGATTGTGCAACAGCATCCTCACCTAAGTTTTTTTGAATATCACGTTCAATACGAAGTAAATGCTGACGTATTGCATGATGCTCTGCAGCATTGTAAGTCTTCATAAATTCTTTAATAACAGGCTCACCTTGTGCAATCATACGATCGACCCAGCGGTGCAATTGTGCTGTCTTTTTCGCCCCTTGTTGAGGTGTCAAATAAGATAAGATCATGCTCTCGTCTTCATTGCGTAATAATTTACCAATACGCAAAAATTGACGACGACGAGCCTCACCTGATGTTATCAATTGAACATCCAATAAAGCTTCAATTAAGCGCTCTTCCACAGGAAGGCTTTCAATCTTTTTTTTGGGTAACTCAGCAAGTTGAGCCCCTAAAGCAGCCATACGTTGTACAGCTTTCTTTTGTTCAGTTTTACTTGCACGTCCTTCTAAAGACTCAAAATCATCTTCAGTAAAACGTTGCGATCGACGTGCCACGATTATTCAGCCTCGTAAAATTTTGCTGCGAATAATGCTTGAACTTCAGATAAAGCTTTCTCTTCATCTGCCCCTTCAATCACTAGCCTTAATGTAGTTCCTTTGCCTGCACCGAGCATGAGCAAAGACATAATATTTTTGGCATCGACTAATTTATCGCCCTTACCAATTTTAATCGAACTTCGAAATTTGGTAGTGACCTCAATGAGCTTGCCTGACGCACGCGCATGTAATCCTAATTTGTTAATTACGTCAACAGTTGTGTCAATCATGACCAGTGCTTCATTTCTCTATGCAAGACCTGAATAGACCATTGTGCCTCAAGCGCCTTTTTGAGTCTATCCACAATAAATACAGAGCGGTGCTGACCACCTGTACATCCAATCGAAACCGTAATGTAATGGCGATGCCCTTCTGCAAAGGCAGGCAACCACTTCTCTAAAAATTGCTTTAAATCCTCAAACATCATATTCACTTGGTCAAATGATGTCAGGAATTTTTCAATGGGCTCATCTAAACCCGAATATTTTCTAAGCTCTAAATCCCAATGTGGATTGGGTAAATGCCGCACATCAAAAATAAAATCAGCATCCAACGGAATACCATGCTTATATCCAAAAGACTGTAAAATAACAATTAAGTTATCTACCTGCCCTAAGCGGGATAATAATGTATCTTTAAGATCATGGACACTTTTATCTGATGTATCAATCTGTACAGTTGCTCTTAATTGAATCGGCAACAGTAATTGTTTCTCTTCCTGAATGCACTCATTCAGACTTTTAAAACGATTCGCCAGTGGATGAGGTCGACGCGAAGCACTAAAACGAGCAATTAACTCTTGATCTTTGGTGGTGAGATAAATCACCTCGACCTCACCATGTTTTTCCAGTTGCTGATAAACTTGCTCAAATTCTTGCAAATCAGCGCGTGTACTCCGAACATCAACCCCTAAAGCCAATTGTTCTAAATTATTTTCTTGATCTAACTTTCCAACGATCTCAGGAAGTAATGCTAGCGGCAAATTATCGATACAGTAATAACCTAAATCTTCGAGAACCTGCAATGCAGATGACTTCCCTGAACCGGATTGTCCTGTAACAATAAGAATTCGCTTCATGCACCACACCTGACTATCATCATCGAGTTTAATCCTGTTTTAATGACTGATTTGTAAATTGTCGATCAAGCGTGTCGAACCAATTTTCGCAGCAACAAATAACACAATATCTTGGTCAAATTGCTCTACTGCCTGCAACATTGGATTACGTGCTTCAACATAATCCACGACAAAGCCAGCATCACTTAAAGTTGATTTTATCTCAGCAAGAACCTCTGTAAGCGCTTGACCTTGTTTTAAATTTGTTTCAGCAGTTTTTAAAGATTGATAAATGACTGGTGCAATTTGACGATGTTCAGCCGAAAGATAACCATTACGTGAACTTAATGCCAAACCATCTTTAGCACGTGCAATTGGCACACCAATAATTTCAATCGGCATGTTCAAGTCACGTACCATTGTCTTAATCACAGCCAACTGCTGGTAGTCTTTTTGACCAAAAAATGCAAAATGTGGTTGTACGATATTAAATAACTTCGTTACCACTACCGCAACACCATCAAAGTGCCCCGGACGTTGAGCACCACATAAATCATTGGTAATTTGACCGACACTAATGTTTGTTAAGCGAGGTTGACTGCCATACATTTGCTCAACTGAAGGTGCAAAAATAATGTCACAACCCTCTTCAGCCAACAACTGACTGTCTTGATCAAGTGTGCGTGGGTAACTGTCATAATCTTCATTTGGGCCAAATTGAATCGGATTCACAAAAATACTGACCACAACCACATCACATAATTTACGTGCTTCACGTACTAAATTTAAGTGACCTTGATGTAGATTCCCCATGGTCGGGACAAAACCAATAGTCTTTCGTGCTTGACGAGCAGCATGAAGTGATGCGGTTAAACCATGGATTGTTGTTTCAGTTTTCATGATTAAAGCTCAACTTGGAACGTATGTTCTTTAGCAGGGAAAGATTGATCTAGTACAGCAACATGATACGATTTGATTGCATCAAGAATGGCCGTTTCACCAGACTGTTCTTTCATAAAATTACGTACAAAACGTGCAACACGACCGAAGTTTAATCCCAGCATATCTTGAACAACCAGAACTTGACCATCGGTTTGTGCTCCAGCACCAATACCAATCACAGGTACATGCGGAAATAGTTCTGTAATTTCTTGACCCAATTGTGCAGGTACACACTCTAGCAATAACACTGCAGCCCCAGCCTCAACAACGGCTTTACAATCAGCAATCAGCTGATCCGCAGCTTCACGCGTTTTGGCTTGTAATTTATAGCCACCAAATACATGAACGGATTGTGGCGTTAGTCCAAGATGGACACACACTGGAATACCATTGCGAGTCAATACTTCTACCGTTTCAGCAAGCCAAGCACCACCTTCAAGCTTGACCATTTGTGCGCCAGCTTGCATCACTTTTTTCGAGTTTACTAGTGCATCATTGAGTGTGGCATAACTCATAAAAGGCAGATCAGTTAAGATGAAAGCATGGTTATTTCCACGACGTACAACTGAGGTATGATAGACCATATCTTCCACATTCACAGGCAACGTTGAATCATGGCCTTGAATAGTCATCCCAAGCGAATCACCAATTAAAATGGTATCTATTTCAGCAATTTCCATTGCCTTCGCCATACTGGCGTCATAACAAGTCAGACATGAAAATTTTCGACCTTGCTGTTTGAATTGTCTTAAATCGCTCAGACTGATCATAAGATGTCCTCTAACACAGTTCCTTAGAACATTTTAAAGTTTAAATATTGATCCAAGATGAATCTGCTAAAACATCCAATTGGCTGTGTTTTGCAATATTCGTTTCTCGAATTTTCTGTCCATGAATTTCTAATTCGACATCCAGATCTAATAACGGCAGTATGACAAAATCTCGCTCAAATATCCCGATATGCGGAATAGTTAAGCGATCATTTTGAATCGTTTGATCACCATATAACAATAGATCTAAATCGAGTGTGCGTTCACCCCAACGACGTAAACGCACCCGCCCTGCTTCATTTTCTATTTTTTGTAATTCATCTAATAATTCAAGCGCCGTTAGACTCGTATCTAAACGAACGACCGCATTGTGGTAATGTGGTTGGTCTTGAGGACCCATAGGTGGACTATGATAAAGCCTTGATGCTTTCACCACACCCAGCATTGCCAGTTTCGTATAGGCTTCTGCCATCAACTGCTGAGAATCACCTAAATTACTTCCCAGTCCAATATATGTTCGTACTGTCATTGGATAGGACCAAACACCACTGTATTTAAATCGCGTTTGACACGTTTACGCTTCAAAATAGGATGATCAGCTGCAATACCATTATCCAAAGCGATACTCGCATTTTGCTCTGTTCTTCGCTCATTCGCTGAAGCGGCCTTACGACTGCGACGGCTACGTGACTCCGTTTCTTTAACTAGCGGTTCAATCTGCTGAGGCTTTGTTTCCACAACATCTTCGGTCACGGCAACTTTACGTCGTGATTTAGTCCGTTGACGATTGTACTGCGCAATCACACGCTCTTTTTCGTCCAAAGACATCAACTGATAAGCATCCCACCATTGACCCATGCCATTGGTCGTCTGATCTCCAGACTTTTCACGCAGCAACATAAAGTCAAAACCTGCTCTAAAACGAGCATGACCTGAGAGTGCTTCAATTTGCTGAGGTTTTGGGTTCAACAAACGAGTTTGCATTTCCCAGACTTCACGAATAAAGGTTTCTGCAAAACGCGGGATAATCGTGCGTGTCGCTTGGCGCTTCAGCACATCCAAGCCGGCTTGAGCACGTGCTTCAGCTGCCACAACACCTTTGTGCATATAAAAATCACAACGCTCAAGGAACGGTTTCCACAACAATACCGCATAGAAAAATGCAGGGTTAATCGTTTTACCAATTTGAATTCGCTGATCTGTATTTTTTGCTGCACGTTCAATAAATGCATCAATATGAGGAGGAATATCTGCAAATAATTGCTTCCAGATTCCAAACTCAATCAACATCGGGAGCACACGATTCAAATGCCCCATTGTGAATAACTTTTGAGATTCATCATATAAACGATGCGGTGATACATCACGTAAAAGCAAGGTTGCTTCAGGTGTAAATACATCTAAAATTGCAGGATCAATTTTAAAGTTAAGTTTCGCAGCAAATCTCAGTGTTCGTAACATACGAACTGGATCTTCTTCAAAACGTAACTTTGGATCACCCAATAAACGCAATGTTTTTGTTTTTATATCATCAATAGCGTTACAGAAATCAAGAACGATACCCTTACGCGGTTGGTAATACATCGCATTGATTGAGAAATCTCGACGAGCAAAATCTTCTTCAATTGAGCCCCAATTATTATCTCTTAGAATCATCCCTGCGGCAGAAGTCACTGCTTTTTTAGGAGGAGCTCGGAAAGTGGCCACTTCAATTAATTCACGACCAGAATAGACATGAGCCAACTCAAAACGACGACCAATAATTCGGCAACGACGACCAAATACTTCTTTAATTTGTGAAGGTGTCGCATTGGTTACAGCATCGAAATCTTTAGGCGCAAGTCCAAGCATCAAATCACGGACACCACCACCGACGATGTAAGCTTCATAGCCGGCTTTAGTTAAAGAATCAATAACATCTAAAATGGAAGAAGGTAATTGTGCAGTGGATAAACCGCACTTTGACGCGTGCAAAGTTTGCAAAAGACGCTGTCTCCTACGTCAGAACGTAAAATCATAATTGTGCTAATCATAGCTCTAACACAATCAAAGGGCAATTTTATTCTCCAAGATTCACCGTCAAAATTGATTAAATTTCAACACCCCTTAGTGCCATTTGATCTCTATAAAAATGTGTTAGAGGGCTAACTGGTTGCGATTCTTTTCGATAAACTTTGGACCTATTCCTTTGACATTTTGAAGTTCATCTACTGACTTAAAACTGCCATGCTTTTGCCGATACTCAATAATTGCAGCAGCTTTCTTCTCACCCACTCCTTTAATCATTTGTAGTTCAACCATTGAAGCCGTATTAAGACGAACTTTAGTTGATTGCCCGACACCACCAGCTGCTTGCTTTGATGATGTATTTACGGCTGGTCGAGATAAATAATGGTTCGCACTTTGCCGGTTAAGTCGTTGATCATGAGCTTCTTGCTCTGCTTTCCATTTTAAGTAAGATTGATCAAACTGTTGTGGATATGCCGAACTGATTAAACTCACACATGCAGTAAATATCAGAAGAAGAAAAGAAATGATGCTATTCATGTTGAACCTGAATGTTATTGTTATGTTGCTTTAGATATACTTTTGCCTGATCCCACAATTGGTCCATTTCTTTGAGACTCATATTTTCAATGGGCGTATTTCTATTTTTTGCCTGCAACTCAATGTATGAAAAACGTTGTTTAAATTTGTGGATGGTTCCAAGTAGAGCCATCTCACTTGAAATGCCGATTTTACGTCCAACATTGATTAAAGAAAATAAACAATCTCCAAACTCCTCTTGTATTTCGTCGGAATTTCGATGGTTGAGCGCCTCTCTCAATTCAGATAACTCTTCATCTAACTTTTCATACGCTTGCTCAACATTTTCGAAATCAAATCCAATCTGAGCTACATTTTTTTGAATTTGTTCGGCTTGATCTAAGGCAGGACCCGCTTTAATTTCATCTAAACGTGATTTAGTTTTGTCTTTTTTCTCTTCAGCCTTAATTTTTTGCCAAAGTTCACTCACCTGCTGTTCATTCAGTTGTTCAAATTGAGCCGATTGAAAGACATGAGGATGTCTTCGAATCAACTTGTCGCACAACGTTTCCACCACATCATGAAAATTAAATGCTCCTTGCTCACTATACATTTGCGCTTGAAATACAACTTGCAGCAGAAGATCTCCTAATTCCTCTTTTATATGCGCTGTATTTTGTGATCGAACTGCCTCTTCAACCTCATAAGCTTCTTCAATCGCATAGCGAGTCAAGCTTTCAGGCGTTTGTTTTTGATCCCATGGACATTTCGCACGAAGCTCTTGCATGATATTTAAAAGTTTTTCCATGAAAGTTGATCTCTAGTGAATGATGAGTTTAAAGTTATTGTTGATTCAATGAACAATCTTATGCTCAACTAGGAACATAAAATGATGTAAAACAACAAGGATTTTCGATGACATCTAGCATTTTTATCAGTGGCGCAGCACAAGGGATTGGCGCAGCTACCGCAAAACTATTCTATCAGCAAGGTTATAAAGTCGGTATTTATGACATCAATCTCGAACAAGCTGAACAATTGGCTCAATCTTTAGGGCCAAATGCTAAAGCGGGTTTGCTAGATGTTTCCCAATACGACCAATGGCAAAGTGCTTTAACTGAGTTCAACGAATGGGCTGGTGAAATAAATATATTATTAAATAATGCTGGCATCTTATATTCAGGGGCATTCGAAAATACAGATATCTCATCACATCATCGAACATTTAATATCAATGTTAACGGTGTTCTCAATGGCTGTCACGCTGCGCTCCCTTTCTTAAAACAGGCCTCCCACGCACGTATCATCAATATGTCCTCTGCTTCTGCTATCTATGGTCAAGCTGATTTAGTGTCCTATTCAGCAAGTAAATTTGCTGTTCGCGGCATTACAGAAGGTCTTGATGTTGAATGGCAAAAATATGGAATACGCGTATTAGACATCATGCCATTATTTGTTCAGACTGCCATGGTAAAAGGCATGGATGCGGGTACGATTCAAAATATAGGAGTCAGTCTCAGCGCCAAAGACGTTGCTCAGGAAATTTACAGTGTCGCACGTTTAAAAAACCATCACTTAACCGTAACTCACCATACGGTTGGCATCAAAACTGAACTGATGTATCACCTGTCAAGATTCAGTCCCCAATTGATCAACAGAGTGACAAATTTATTATTAAGTAAAAAGAAATGATAAATTAGTCACATTTGCGTAATATTCTCTCGCCCCAACAGGGGCATTTATAACAATGCGTTACAAATGAGAATATATAATGAAAAAAATTTTAACTTTAGCTATCGCTACTGCTTTAACAACGACTCTTGCTCAAGCTGCGGGTGAACTACCAACGAAACAACACTCAACTGCTGAACTCAAGGCAATGGATTGTGCAACACTAGCTGTTGAAAAAGCCAATGCTAAGCGTAACTTAGAAAATGCTGATAAAAATATTGCAGCTGCTGCAACCCAAACGCCAGCTAAATCATTGAGCAAATGGGCGGGTATGGCAGGTAATGCATTATCTACTTTCGGTGGCAACTCAGAAAAAGCAACAAAAATGGGGCAAGTTGCAAACTCTGTAGCGGGTGAAAGCGATACTTCTGATGCTGCAAATATTCCATTACAGCAACAGATCAAAGCTGCATCGCAAGCAAACATCGATAATATTGGAATCTATCAAGGTTCTAAAAAATGCAAAATCTGATTTAACGCTATTTGAGTGATCAGTCATAAAAAAGCCTGCTAAAGCAGGCTTTTTTTAATTTCCTTGAACCAAACGTCTTGCGCTAATGATGCCTGGTTGCTGTTCCAATCGAGCTAATAAACGAGACAATTGAGCCAAACCTTTAACCTCAATCAACAGCTTCATATTGGCAATACCATCCGCTTCGGAAATGGTATTCACTTGGCGAATATTAATCTGATCTGAAAAAATCACTTGGGTTAGATCCTTCAGCAGTCCTCGACGATCATAAGCCTCAACCACAATTTGGACACTCTGTCCTCTTGTCGGTTGCATTTCCCAATCTGCTTCAACAGCGCGTTCAGGTTCTTGGCTGATCATACGCACATAATCCGGACAAGCCACCTTATGAATACTCACGCCACGATTGAGTGTGATATATCCAGCAATCGACTCACCATGAACAGGCTGACAACATTGTGCAATATGTAGTTCAACATTATCCAAACCGTCAATCAGAATCCCATGCGCTGATAATGTATGACTCGCCCGTGGATTTAATGCTGGCTTCAGCACTAACTCAGGCTCATCTTGATCCAAGTGCATATGACGATTGACTTGATTAATCAATGCATGAAGACTGATATCTCCACTCACCAAGGATACAAGAATGTCCTCACCTGTTTTAACGTTAAAGTGAGCACAATAATCACTCAAATCAATACTTTTTGGGTGAATTGCAAGACGTGATAATTCCTTGGTGAGAATCTCTCGACCGACTTCTAAGTTCTTACTACGGTCTTGCTGTCTGAACCAATGGCGCAACTTGTCTCTTGCACGTGCTGTCTTGATATAACCTAAAGAGTTCACCAACCAATCACGATTTGGCTCACGATCTTTCTTGGTCAGAATCTCGACTTGTTCACCTGTTTTTAATGTATAAGTCAGTGGCACATAACGTTGGTTCACACGTGCTGCATAACACTTATTACCAACCTCAGTATGCACATGATATGCAAAATCTAAAACGGTTGAATTACGCGGTAATTCTTTAATGTCACCATCACGACTAAAAACATAAATTTTTTCAAAATCTTCAAAATCTTGAAGCTGATTGAAATTTTCAGTTTCGTCTTCATTCGGATGCGCACCTGCTTCATTTCGTTCTTGATAATGTTCAAGCACGGAACGTAAAGAGTGCAAACGATGATTAAATGAATAATCTGTAGTTTTGGCACCTTCTTTATAATTGAAATGAGAACAAACGCCTAACTCAGCTTCTTCATGCATTTCAGTGGTTCTGATTTGTATCTCTAAAGATTTATTTTCAGCAATCACTGCAGTATGTAAAGAACGGTAGCCATTGGCTTTTGGGTTAGTGATGTAATCATCAAACTGATGGGGAATATGACGCCAGATTTGATGTACGATCCCCAAAGCGTGATAACACTCAGATACATTCTGAACCAGTACACGAACAGCTCGAATGTCATATAGCTGATCGAAACTTAAGTTCTTACTTTTCATTTTTCGATAAATCGAATAAATGTGTTTCACACGACCTGAGATTTCAGCCTCAATGCCATGCTTCAACAACTCACTTTTCAGCTTATCGACCACGAATTGAATATATTGTTCGCGCTCTAAGCGTTTTTCATTGAGTAAAGATGCAATTTCTTTATAGCGCTCTGGTGCTAAATAACGGAACGCAAGATCTTCAAGTTCCCATTTTAACTGCGCGATACCAAGACGATGCGCCAAGGGCGAGTAAATGGTCAAAATTTCTCGTGCGACACGCTCTTGACGCTCTTTTGGAGAGTTTGCCAACTCACGCAAAGCCAGCGTACGCTCAGCCAACTTGATTAATACAACGCGAACATCCTCTGTTACTGAGATCAACATCTTGTAAATCCCAGTTAAATGTTCACGCTGATTATTATTGAAGTGATCTTCTAAACGTTTATTTTTTTCGATCAGCTCTGACAACTTACCCATTGCCAAAGTGCCTTTCACCAAATTGTAGACACTTTCACCAAAGCTTTTACGAATCTCCTCAAGCGACGTCATGCCCTCACGCACACTACGATAAAGCATCGCTGCTGACAAAGTATCTTCATCAACATGTAGGTGAGCCAAAATATCTGCCATACCTAAGCCAGTCGCGAAGGTATTGGTTTTATGATGGTGATCAGAAGTCAGTTCTTTTTTTAAAACACTAAGAGCGACTTCTTCTAATTTTTTAAGTTCTGCACCGTCTAAAATAATCCGCGCACGGTCTAGCCAAGTTGCTAAACCAAGTTGCGCTTCAGCGGCATGTTCTACAGTCGTTTCCTCAGACAACTCAGTCAGTCGTCCAGGTAACTGCTCACGTACTGTGACCATACCCTTCTCCTTTTTTAAATCTAATCTTCATTTTATTAAATCAACACTTAGCACTAGCTTTTTTCAAATAAAGCAATAGATTCAACATGGCCTGTATGACTGAACATATCCATCACACCAGCTTTCTTCAACTGATAACCATGTTGTACTAAAATCCCTGTATCACGTGCTAATGTAGCAGGATTACAGGAAACATAGACGATTTTTTTTGCACCAAAATTTGGCACATAGTGCATAATTTCTTCAGCTCCAGCGCGTGGTGGGTCTATTAAGAGTGCATCGAACCCTTGATTTGCCCAAGAATGTTGCGAAAAATCTTGCGTTAAATCCTGAGCATAAAATTTTACGTTTGTGATGCCGTTTTTCAGTGCATTTTCTGTCCCACGCATCACCATTTCCTCACTTCCCTCCACCGCGACGACCTCACCCCGTGTTACAGAACGTGCAAGTGGCAATGAGAAATTCCCTAGACCACAGAATAAATCAAGAACACGCTCATTTCCGCTCAGGTCAAGCAATTCACATGCCAGCTTCACCATTTGTGGATTAATGGTGGGGTTCACCTGAGTAAAGTCAGTCGGTTTAAAACCAAACGTCACGTTAAAATCAGGTAGTGAGTAATGTAATCGCTCAGATAGGTCACCATCCGCACGATGAACACTACTTACACCAGCTGGTTGCAAATAAAGCTGCCATGATCTTTCTAACGCAAATTCACGCAGTTGGTTGACATCATTTTGCAGTAATTTGTTGGTATGACGTATCAAAAGTGCAACCTCTTGATCTCCTTTCGCCAATTCAATATGACCTATATCTGCTTTTGCTTTTAGATTTTCAAGGAGTACCTTGAGGTGAGGTAACGCAGCATCTAGCTCTGCATCTAAAATTTTGCAGGTTTTAATTTCAGTAAGCTGATTAGATTGAGCCTCACGAAAACCCATGACTAATTTATTTTTTTTAGCAATGTAGCGAACGCCAATACGAGCCTTGTGACGATAATCTTCACGTGTCGAACGCAATGGTTCTAGCCACGACTCTGGAAGAGCACCTGCAAAGTGGGTGAGATGCGACTCTAAAACTGATTGTTTTAAACGAATTTGTTCATCTAATTTTATGTGCTGCATATTACAGCCTCCACATTTTCCAAAATGTGGACAAACTGGCTGTGTACGAATTGGACTCGGCGCCCCAATCAACTGCACACAATCAGCTTCTTCTAATTTTTTTGCCTGATGGGTAATTTGAGCTTCTACTGTTTCTCCTGGCAGTGCAAAACGAATAAAGACCTTTTTACCCAATTTGTCTTGAGGATGTTCCTGTCCTTGAAAATGTGCGATCCCTCGCCCTTCGTGTGAAAGTCTCTCAACTGTAAATGTATAACGAGGAAGTTGAGATGAGCGATGTGCGGCACGTTGTTTCAAAGAGATAACCTAATGTTGAGTTGATTTAAAATCCGAAGCGGTGAAGTCAGTTTTTTCAGCAGTTTCTTGCCAAATACGCAAAAATTCTGTTTGCTGTGGTTGACCTTGAAGATAATGAATCGTCGCTTGAATCCAGAGACGATGATCTTCAGGCAAAATCTGTCCTTTTAACAATACATAGCGTAGATAGACTAACCATGTGTTTAAAACATCCCCTTCACAATAACTGGTTAATTCTATCCAATTATTGTTACGAACATATTCAGGGATAAAATAACCTGGTGTTCCGCGCTTACCCGGGTAACCGAGCATATAAGCGACATCATCCAGTTTTTGGAAGTGACGCGCATTAAACATTGCCATAAAATCCATCAAATCAATATGACGATGATGGTAACGATTCTGGTAGTTATTATAGCGCTTTTGTGTATCAATTTCGCCTTGATCAAACAGACTTGGCGCAGACAACCCATGATACATTGCTCTATACATAATAACAGGCAGATCAAATTGGGAGCCATTCCAACTGACTAAAGTCGGATTACGTTTATCAAAAATTGATAGAAATTTTTGTAAAATTTCAGGTTCTGAATAATGTTCACGACTGAATGAAAATAATTTCATTCCTGCCTTTTCATCAATCCATAGTCCTGAAATACAGACAATTTCATGTAAAGCAAGTCGCTGAAAGTCAGTGCCCGCTTCTTGACGTCTTAACTTACTCAGCGCTTGTTCAATACTATCTTCTGGTAAATCTAAGCCATATAGATGCGCTCCTGATTTAAGATCGGTCAATGTTTCAATATCAAACACTAAAACAGGTAAGCGCATATAGATTTACTCGAATTTATTGTTCATCTTCTACAGAGAATAACCCCGTAGAGAGATAACGATCACCACGATCACACACGATACACGCAATCACAGCACCAGGATGTTGTTCAGCGATTTTTATTGATGCCCAAACTGCACCACCAGAAGAAGTACCAGCACTAATTCCTTCCTTACGTGCCAATTGACGAGCCATTTTTTCAGCTTCAATTTGTGGAATATCCATAATTTGATCAACACGAGAAGCATCAAAAATCGTCGGTAAATATTCTTGAGGCCAACGGCGAATACCAGCAATATTCGACCCTTCAGATGGCTGTAGACCAATAATTTGAATATTTGGATTTTGTTCTTTGAGGTATTTTGAAATCCCCATGATGGTTCCCGTTGTTCCCATCGAACTTACAAAATGCGTAATTTTACCGCCAGTTTGTTGCCAAATTTCTGGACCAGTTGTCAAATAGTGTGCTTGGACATTGTCTGGATTACCAAATTGATTGAGTACTAAACCTAGACCATCTTTTTCCATTTGCAATGCGATATCACGAGCTTCTTCCATATTCTCGGATTCAATAAGCTCAGCACCATACGCACGCATTGCATCTTTGCGCTCTTGACTAGAGCTTGCAGGCATAATCAATTTCATTTTATAGCCACGCATTGCCGCAACCATGGCTAATGCAATACCTGTGTTACCGCTAGTCGCTTCGATCAGCGTATCACCTGGCTTAATGTCACCACGTTTTTCAGCTTGCATGATCATGTTATATGCTGGGCGATCTTTGACAGAGCCCGCTGGATTATTACCTTCCAGTTTTGCCAATACAGTCGCTTGAGTATGACTTGCCAGACGCTGTAACCTAACCAATGGGGTTTTACCCACATAGTGGTCTAATAAAAAATCGTCTGATTGAAAATCTACTTGTGTATTACTCATTATTTGCACCTATATTGAGGTGCAGGTATTGTATGAAAAAAAGTATCTCACTGCATCAATTTCAAAGGCTTTTTAATGAGGGTGATTAAAGCACCATCATTTTTTTAAAGCGTGCTAATATGCCTAACATGGGGAATGAGTCACTCTGCACATGTCGAATTTGAATAAAAAAATCTTCAATCGCTTAAAACTAAACCATGCTTATGGGCAATTGATTGCCCTTATTTTTGTCCCCATTGCAGTACTGGCAAGCGTCGGCTCTGCACTGGTGCTCACAGAAACCTCCAATTCTGCAAAATCAGAACAACGCTTTGCCGCAAATGCAATTTTAAGTCGTTATAAATACACGACAGAAAACCTACTTATTGCGCTTGAAAAAAACCCCTCACAAGCGCAACAAGACCGCGCTAAAAGCATCTTACAAAAGATGTTTAATGAAAAATATTTACTCAGTGTCGCAGTCCTAGACCAACAACAAAAACCATATTTTGGGTTAGGCTATCGCAATGAAAAACCTTGGCCTAGCTTCCCGACCAATGTACAAACATTTGGTCCGATTAAAGATCAACATAATCATATTTATGGCTTAGCATTAAATACGCCTGATCAAAGTAAAAAATGGCTTGTTATCGAGCTAGATAATCAACCTCTCGCCATCTCTCAATATCGTGTTTTCATTGTACTGATCACGACGGGTTTGTTGACACTTTTACTCTTATTACTGTGCTTGAACTTTTATTCACGACGTTGGATTGCGCCTATGTACGAAATACGTATGCAATTACAGCGACTCAATGCAGACACACTCGACCAACACATGGTCATCAATAGTACTGGCGAGTTAAGGTTACTCCAACGTGATATTGCGAATGTCGTGAAGCGTCTACATTTCAGCTTTTTAGAGCTGAAGGAACATACCGAGCAGACCGAAGACGATTTAAGACGTACGCTTGATACACTTGAAGTGCAAAATATTACTTATAAACAAGCACGCGATCAGGCCATCTCATCCAATCAGGCAAAATCTGTTTTTCTTGCCAATATCAGTCATGAATTGCGTACCCCGCTGAATAGTATCGATGGTTTTATTCACTTGTTATTGCGCCAAGAGAATCTCAGCAATGATCAAAGCCTGTATTTGCAAACGATTCGCAAATCCTCTGCACATCTTTTAGCACTGATCAATGATGTCTTAGACTTTTCAAAAATTGATGCCGGTAAACTTGAATTAGAAACCGCATCATTTGATTTAGAAGAAGCGATCTTCGATGTTATGGACATGTTGTCGCCATTAGCCGCCCAAAAAAATATCGACATGGCCTTCTACTATGCCGATAACATTCCAAAGTATGTGATTGGCGATGCTTTACGTTGTAAACAGATTTTGACTAACCTGATTTCAAATGCCATCAAATTCACTCCTGATGGTGAAATTATTGTACGTGTTCGCATGGAGCATGACGATCTAGAACATTGCCTATTGCATTTCAGTGTTCAAGATAGTGGTATTGGATTAAGTGGTACAGATCGTAAACGGTTATTTGAATCATTTTCTCAAGGCGATGCTTCCGTTACTCGTCAATTTGGTGGCACAGGTTTAGGGTTAGCAATCTCAAAACAATTGGTTAATCTGATGCATGGCCAAATTGGCTTTGAAGATAACCAAGAACGCGCCCCAACTGAAAAGGGTTCAACATTCTGGTTTACTGCGAAATTTGCGGTTGATGAATATGAAATTATTCATCCGCAATTCCATGACATGCGTGTCATCTCCTATTTAGCCCACCCTGCAACTGCGAATGTTTTACGTCATTATTTAGAAAATTATGGTGTTGAACACACAGAAGCTCAATCCATTCTAGATTTATTCAGCCGTCTAAACGGTTTGACACATCAACCTGAAAATACGTGGTTGATTGTAGATCACAGTGGTGATCCAGAGGCTTTATTAAAAGAGATTCGCGGACGTTATCAAGGTCACTTAGCCGTATATGGCTATCAGATGGCGCTCGACCTCAACATGTTGAATGAATACAAAGCGAGGCCACTGTATCAACCTCTGAGCCGCTCATCATTAATTCAGCTCTTGGAAAATCAGCCAATATTTGAAGTTGAACCTCATGATAACTTTAAAGCCCTTAATTTACATATACTTGCAGTAGACGATCATCTACCAAACTTAATCGTTTTAGAAGCTTTGCTCGGCGAAATTAATGTTCAAACAACTAAAGCGCAAAGTGGACAAGAGGCACTACAAATTTTACAACAACAGATTCAAAATGATGAAAAGCCGTTTGATCTGATATTTATGGACATTCAAATGCCAGTGATGTCTGGCATCGATACGACTCGTGCGATCAGATCGTTAGAATCCACCATCGAGGGACGTCACACACCAATCATTGCACTCACAGCACATGCTTTAGCAGATGAGAAACAAAAGTTGCTTAAAGTTGGCATGGATGACTATGTCACCAAACCAATCCAAATGGATCAGATTATTCAAATTCTGACCCATTGGAGCAGTGATAAGTTTATTCATCCAATTAAATCCCAAGAAAAAACTTTACGTATCGAAACCTTAGATCATCAGGTTTTAGATTGGAAACAGTGCGTTCAATTGGCAGCGAATAAAGAAGACTTAGCACAAGATTTATTGAAGATGCTGGTGGACAGCTTCCCGAATGAACTTGCTGAAATAGAACAACTCATCGAACTTGAAGATTATCCGCAGCTCGAACATGTATTACACCGTTTGTATGGGGCAACACGCTACGTCGGCACTCCGAATTTACAAAGCATCACAGGTGAATTTGAACAGTTCGTTTCAACGCTGCGTAAAGAGCGTAGAAAAGCAGATGAGCAATTTATTGAAAATGTGATGAAACGACTGGATGAATTAAAAGATGCGATTGGACAAGTAAAAGAAGCAGCCGAGTCTATTTTGAATCATTAATAGACGATCAACGCACTGTATTAGGCAATACGTGATGACTCTACTGTCACGACAGTCTATTTTGGACATGTTATGCTTAAAACAAGGAACAATAAACTCGAGTCACAATAATGGCTGTAATACGTGTAGAAAAAAATAATGGAATTGCGACGGTTTTTCTGAATCGTCCCGACAAACGTAACGCGATGAGCTTTCAACTTTTGAAAGAGTTGGTGCAAGTCGCAAAAAAAATTAAATCTGATCGTACTATCCGCTGTGTGATTCTCACTGGTGAAGCCAACGTATTTAGTGCAGGTATTGATTTAACAGACCTGAATAATCCACAAAATCGTGCTTATGCCGCATGGGAACTCATTAAGCCTGGTCAAAGTCTATTTCAAAAAGCTTTTTTAATCTGGCAAGAACTCCCTGTTCCAGTCATTGCAGCTATTGAAGGGTATTGCTTCGGTGCAGGTATGCAATTGGCTTTAGCGGCTGATATTCGAATTGCTCACCCCAACACCCAAATGTCGATTATGGAAACCCGTTGGGGCTTAGTTCCAGATATGGGGTTAACACGCTCAATCAAAGGTATTATTGGAGTCGACCTAGCCAAAGAATTATCATTAACAGCACGTGTATTTGATGGTCAATATGCCAAAGAAATTGGATTGATCACACATGTTGATAACGCGCCGATGCAAAAAGCTCAACAGCTTGCCGACGAAATGTTGCAGCGCTCACCTGATGCCTTAGCTGCAGTAAAACAAGTCTTAGATGCGATGGAACACGCACCCAAAAAATCACTTCGTCTTGAGAAAATTTGGCAACTCAAATTACTCCTTGGCAAAAACAGTCAAATTGCGCGTAAAAAAGATAAAAATCCAGATTTGGAATTTCTACCACGTCAATTCAAATAAATTGGTTTTCAAACTTAGATCAGGGATTAGCTTCAATAATGATTAACGGTCAAACTAAAATCGCATTCTTAGGTATGGGTTTAATGGGTAGCAGAATGGCGACTCGATTGATACAGGCTGGGTTTTACACTGCTGTCTGGAACCGAAGTCCAAACGCATGTGAGCCGTTAATCCAGCTTGGGGCACATCCCCTTCAACTCTCTGAGATAGCACAATTTGATCTGATCCTAACTTGTTTAGCCGATGACAATGCGGTAGAGGCTGTTTTTTCTCAAATTGAATCACTGATTCAACCCGAGCAGATTATTGTGGACTTCTCGAGTCTATCTGTGGATAAAACTAAAAATCTTGCACAACGTGCAACTGCTAAATCAGCGCATTGGATAGATTCTCCTGTGTCAGGTGGAACAGCTGGTGCTGAAAATGGCAGTTTAGTTATTTTTGCTGGCGGACCATCGAGCATCATCGAATCTTTACAACCAATGTATCAAGTTCTTTCACAGCGTATAACCTGTATGGGTGGAACTGGAACAGGACAAGCCACCAAAATTTGTAATCAACTGATCGTTGCTGCAAATAGCACACTTATCGCAGAAGCTGTTGCTTTAGCAGATCAGGCGGGTGTTGATACTCAACTGCTTGCACCCGCCTTAGCAGGTGGATTCGCCGACTCTAAACCTTTTCAAATTTTAACACCACGTATGGCAACGCATGAGTTTGAGCCTGTGCAATGGAAAGTTCAGACCCTGTCTAAAGATTTAAATAACGCCTTGAGTTTGGCTCGAAAATTTGACCTTAATATTCCTGTCGCTCAACAAGCCTTAGAACAATTGAAAGCGCATCAATCCAATGGCTTTTCTGAATCAGACCTTGCCTCAGTCATTCTGCAAGTTGAACAAAATAATAAATAGGTCGCATTCAATATGAAGCTCGCTGTTAATTTATCGATGATCTTTACAGAAGTTCCACTCATTGAACGCTTTGCGCTAGCTGCTGAATATGGATTCCAACATGTAGAAATTCAATTTCCATATGAGCTGAGTATTGAGCAAATTCAGCATGAACTTAATGAACATCAACTTAGCTTGTGTCTCATCAACGTTCCTGCCGGAGATTTAATGCAAGGCGGATGCGGATTAGCAAGTATCCCAAGTAAAACTGATGAATTTAAACAAGCTGTTGACTTAGCGATTGAATATGCATGCTCACTCAATATACCTCGAGTGAATATTTTGGCTGGTAAGCAACCAGATAATGTTGAATATCAGGTCTGCTATGAAACCTTGGTCTCAAATCTTAAATATGTCAGCGAGATCCTCACAGCGCATGGGATTCAACCCGTTTTTGAGATGATTAATGGCTTTGATATGCCCAACTTCATGATTCAAACAATGCATCAAGCCAAAGAGTTACTGAAAGACGTCAATCATCCAGCTCTAAAAATGCAATTCGATTGCTATCACATGGCTAGAATGCAAGAAGACCTGATTCTGTCACTCAAAGAAAATATGCAACACATTGGGCATATCCAATTTGCAGATGTACCAGGTCGCCATGAACCACTCACAGGGATAATTGACTATCCCGCTATTTTTGAATGCATTGCAAATAGCATGTATGAAGGATTTGTCGCAGCCGAATATCGCCCCCAATCTCATTCAACAGATTCTTTCGAATGGAAAAATAAACTTCTTTAATATCATCATATTGTGGTATAAAATTTGTTCAAAGTTTGAATTTTCAAGCAGAAAGCGCTATAGTGAAAGATGAGTTATAGTCAGGAAAATACACTTCTCATGAATTTAGAACCATCGCCCGGCGCTTCTAATTCTCACGAACTCTCTTTGAATTCTCCAAAACAAGACGTTCAAGCTTGCTTAAAAGTTGTTCAAGAAGCATTGCTTGACGTTAAAGCAAAAGAAATCACAACGATTGATGTTAGCGAAGTGAGCAATGTTGCAGATGCAATTGTCATTGCTTCAGGTACTTCTACACGTCACGTGAAAGCGCTTGCAAACAACGTCGCTGATGAAGCACGTAAAGCAGGTTTTCGCCCTATCGGTATTGAAGGCGAAAGCGATGCAGAATGGATCCTTGTTGATCTTGGCACTGTTGTAGTACATCTGATGTTACCTACAGCACGTAAGTTTTATGATCTAGAAAACTTATGGCGTAATGCTTCAACTACAGATTCTGTAGCATAAACATATTAAAGCGACCTTCTTGGTCGCTTTTTTATACTGTGCATTTTATATTAATAACAATAAAGCCAACAAAAAAGAACTCACTAATTTGGTTTACCTTGATATGACCATGATAAAAGCCACAAGAATAGATCACGATGCATTGGTAGAAACATTAATGCAATCCTTTTGGAACGAAGAGTTTTGCAACTGGGCGATCCAAGCTGAAAAACTGAGTTTCCAACAAAAACATACAAAACTTGAGCAATTCTTTAGTATCCAATTGAAAGATATCGCTCAACCATATGATGAAGTCTATACCAATCCCGATCGCTCAGTTGCTGCACTTTGGATTCCGCCAAATCAGTGGGATTTAAACCTCATTCAGCAGGTTAAACTACTCCCTCAATTAACGAAGATTATCGGTTTAAGACAACTGGTGAAATTTATTCACATCATTAATCTGGTGCAGAAACATCATCCCGGTGAGGCGCATTATTATTTACAACTCATAGGTGTAAGTCCTGACCACCAAGGACAAGGCTTAGCCAGCAAAGTCTTAGCACCTATTCTCACAAAGAGCGATCAAAACGATATCCCATGCTATTTAGAAACTGCAACACCAAGCAATGTTGGACTCTATCGTCATTATGGGTTTGAAGTGATCTTTCACCTTCGCGATCTGCCCTACGATGCACCTGAAATTTGGGGAATGTGGCGAAAACCTACGCATGAAAAATAAAAAAACCACCCGAAGGTGGTTTTTTAAAAACAAGCTATGAATTAGTGACCTGTACCGTTGATGGCTTTCGTCATATCTTCAACAACTTTCTTCGCATCACCAAAGATCATCATTGTTTTGTCGTTATAGAACAAGTCATTATCAAGACCCGCATAACCTGTTGCCATAGAGCGCTTGATCACCATAATGGTACGAGCTTTATGTGCTTCAAGAATAGGCATACCATAAATTGGCGAGTTTGGATCATCTTTCGCTGCAGGGTTAACGACGTCATTCGCACCGATGACCAATACCACATCTGTTGCTGGGAAGTCTGAGTTAATCTCATCCATCTCTAAGATGTCTTCGTACGGAACATCTGCTTCAGCTAAAAGAACGTTCATATGACCAGGCATACGACCTGCCACTGGGTGAATCGCAAAACGTACAGTTACACCTTGCTCTTTCAATAAGTTTGCAAGCTCTTTCACCGCATTTTGAGCACGACCTTGCGCCATACCATAACCCGGTACAATAACAACACTGTCTGCATTTGACATTAAGAAGCCAGCATCATCAGCAGAACCAGAACGGTAGTTACGTTGAACTGCTGCACCAGCTGCTGCTGTCGGTGCTGCAGCACCACCCATTGCACCACCAAACAATACGTTGATGATTGAACGGTTCATTGCTTTACACATAATGTAAGACAGAATTGCACCTGATGAACCTACAAGCGAACCTGCAACAATTAACATGTTGTTTTCAAGCGTGAAACCAATCCCTGCTGCCGCCCATCCAGAAAATGAGTTAAGCAAAGACACCACAACTGGCATATCACCACCACCAACAGGTGCAATCCATACCCAACCAAAGGCTAAAGCAAGTGCTGTCATTGCCCAGAAAGAGGTCATGTTACTCGTCAAGAAGAAGTGAATCCCTGCTGCTAGCATCGCAATAAAAATCAAAGCTTGAACAGGTTTAACCCATACACCTGAAATCGTTTTTGCCCATTTCTTTGCCGCCAATTTACCATAAGCAAATACCGATGCAGTGAATGTAATGGCACCAACGAAACATCCTACGAATAATTCGAATAAATGTACGCGACTCATTTCATGGAAGTTCACACCATTTGCAGCCAGTAAGTCTGGCTCAAGCTCGATGAGCTTGTTGTTGTGAATAATTGCAGCGATCGCAATCAACACTGCAGCAAGACCCACGAGTGAGTGCATGAGAGCAACTGTTTCTGGCATTTGTGTCATAGGCACTGTACGAGCACGAGCAATACCAACGACCGCACCCAATACCATTGCACCGACAATCATCCATACCACAGGATTATCAGCAACAAAGAAAGTTGTTAACACGGCGATTGCCATTGCAATCATACCGTAACGGTTACCTGCAATTGCTGTCTTAGGACCAGACAAGCCACGCAAAGTTAAGATAAAAAGAACGGCACCGATTAGGTAAAACCAATCCGCATACTCACGAATAAATTCCATGTATTAACCCTCTTTTTTCTTTTGCTTTGGCTTAAACATTTCAAGCATACGAGCGGTTACAGCGAAGCCACCAAAAATATTAATGCTTGCTAAGAAAACAGCGATCGCACCTAATACACTCACCACATTGATGGTATCGAAACTCACAGCCCCCTCAACACCCATAACAGGTAGACCAACAGTTTGGATCATCGCGCCGACAATAATAATTGAAGACAATGCATTCGTTACGGCCATCAGTGGCGTGTGAAGCGCAGGTGTCACTCCCCAAACAACGTAATAACCTACGAAGATTGCGAGGACAAAAATTGTAATAGTTTCAACCATGATCAGTCTCCTTAGCCACGCTTCAACAGCACTTGACCACCATGAGTGACAAGCAATGCTTTTTGGATTTCGTCTTCTTGATTGATACTGTAGTTTTTATCTTGATCAAAAAGCGTTTCAACAAAGTTATAAACGTTACGTGCATATAGCGCTGAAGCTTCTGTAGAAACGGTCGCTGGAATATTTGGGACACCCAAAATTTTCACGCCATTATCAGTCACAACAGTTTCGCCGCATTTTGAACCTTCAACGTTACCGCCAGTTTCAACTGCCATATCGAGGATGACTGAACCTGGTTTCATTTTGGCAACTGTTTCAGCTTTAATTAAGCGCGGTGCAGCACGACCTGGTAAAAGCGCCGTCGTGATCACGATGTCAGCATTCGATACCGCTTTGTCTACAATTGCAGCTTGGTCTTTAATATATTGTTCACCAGGCATCCAACCATAACCATTTTTAGCAGCTTCATCAGCACGCGCTTGCTCTTCTGCTGACATTGGTACGTCTAACCATTTACCGCCTAAAGATTCAACTTGATCTTTAGCTGTTGGACGTAAGTCTGTCGCTTCAACAATAGCACCTAAACGTTTGGCTGTTGCAATCGCTTGTAAGCCTGCTACACCAACACCCATGATGACTACACGAGCTGGTTTAACCGTACCCGCCGCTGTCATTAACATTGGGAACATACGTTGGTACTCTGCCGCCGCAAGAAGCACAGATTTATAACCTGCCAAGTTTGCTTGTGATGACAACACGTCCATATTTTGGGCACGAGATAACGTACGTGGTAATAACTCAAGTGCAAATGCAGACACTTGCTGAGCAGCGAATTGATCAAGTTCCGTATTACGGTACGGATCAAACATCGCAACCACTGTGGTGTTTGGGGCTAATTTTTGTATTTCTTCGCCTTTAGGTGCGCGAACTTTTAAAACCAATTGACTGCCGGTATAAGCATCATCAACAATTTTTGCACCAACCTGTTCATAGGCACTATCAATATAAGCAGCTTTAACACCTGCATTACGTTGGATAACGACACTGTGACCAGCACCAATTAACTTCTTTACTGTTTCTGGTGTCGCAGCTACACGACTTTCACCAACTACAGTTTCGGTAGGGATTCCGATCTGCATGAGCATTCCTCAAGCTAATTTTTTTTAAAGTAGATATCGCATTCCTGCGATATACCCCTGGATGTATTCATGTGAATTTTTTGGATTCTAATTGAACTTTTTTAAATTACCACCCAATATTTATTTAATAAATACCCTCATTTTGAACTCATGATTCACAATCATCACAAAATTTCATGGTATTTGATCTATCATTTTCATAAAAAATAGTTTCATATTCGTTTAATTTTCGATCCATTTTTTAACAAAAAAGAAACTTTTTTCTAATTTATCGTCAGTATAGGGAGCTTGACTTTATTAAGCTTTGATCATTCTGACATTTTTTAGCTTTCTTTTTATCCCTTTTGATTGTGTTAAAGCGCCGTGCATGTCACATTTTTAGTTGCTTCTTTCATTCTCATAAATCTCAATTTGCCGAATTGACAAAAAATCAGACTAATCGATTCAAATTCTCACGACATTCTTAAAAATTATAAATAAGACAAAATTTAGATAAATCTAGGTTTACACATTGGGCTTAGATTTTGGCTTAAAGATGAAATACAAGATGACAGATTCTTGAAAAGAATGCTTACAAACCGTGCAAAAAAAATTTGAAATATTTTTTTGATGTATTTTTTGGGTTGATAGACCACTGTTTTTTTCATATTACGCACCACAATGATGCATTTAAACAAAAAATCAAAACTCCTTATGTCGCTAGGTAGGTGATTAAGCGAAAATTAGAGATTGAATTTTAGAGCTTAAAATGAAGATTGGCTTATACTTTCATTATTTAAAATTGATTTTTAACATTTATGGTACTTAAGCTGACTCCCACTCAGTTAGGGAGTTTATATGCGCTGTTGGCAGCATTCTTGTTTAGTAGTAAAGCGATCTTAATCAAACAAGCTTATGCAGTTTCTGAAGATGTTGATGCAACATTGCTGGTTGCCTTAAGGATGCTCAGTGCCTTACCCGTTTTTCTTTTTATTTGTTGGTTGAACCGACACCGTAATCGTGGATTTTCAGCGCAGGATTGGGCACTACTCCTCGTTGCTGGTTTGATTGGATATTATTTTTCAAGTTGGCTCGATTTTATGAGTCTGATGTACATCAGTGCCTCTTTGGAGCGTATTATCCTATTTCTATATCCCACCATGACAGTAATTGCATCAAGTGTAATTTTCAAACATCCTCTTTCACTGAAGACTATTTTTGCAATTGGACTAAGTTATGGCGGTACGCTTATTGTGATGTTCCAAGAACAAAGCAATGTGCCTCATGAAAGTAATTTTTGGCTAGGTGTGAGTTTAGTTTTCGCAAGTGCGATTTGCTTTGCAAGTTATCTATTAATGACTCCAAAATTAATTCAGAAATTTGGATCCTGGAATTTTACAGGCTTAGCGATGTCTATCGCCTGCTTAGGGACGATTCTTCACTATTTTATTGCTCAGCCAAGCCCTGTATCCAATATCCTTCAACAACCCATGGAAGTAATCGGATATGGTGTTGCATTAGGCATTGGGGTAACGGTGATCCCAACTATTCTCATTGCGCAAAGTATTGCTCGTTTAGGTGCTTCTCAAACAGCCATGATTGGTTCACTCGGACCAATTCTGACCATTATATTGGCGACTATCTTTTTAGGGGAATCAATGAATATGATTCAATGGTTTGGTTGTGCGCTGAATATATTGGGCGTGATGATGATTACGCTTTCCAAAACTAAACTGAAATAAAGACAACATTAACCTCACAGTTCAAATTTCAAAATAGCGCTTCACGATCAAGCTTAGTCTTCATAGTGAATTTCTATTTTACCTTGATTATCGTCAAATTTAATGTCGAGTGGAACAAAGTGAGAACCCGACGATGTAGACCCCATTTGATCATTTTCATTTCTTAGTGGGCATTCAGTTAAAGATAAGCACCCACAACCAATGCACCAATCCAGTTGTTGACGAAGTTGAAGCATATTTAAGATTTTTTGATCTAAAATTTTTTGCCATGCACTCGATAATGCGGTCCAATCTGATTTAGTCGCGGTTTTATTCTTAGGGAGTATGTTAAATGCTTGCTTCACTTCAGAGAGTGAAATCCCAACCTGCTGTGCCACTTTGATGATGGCAATCCTTCTCAGCATATATCGTGGATATCGCCGTTGATTTCCTTCCGTCCGCACACTCCAAATAAGTGCTTTGTCTTCATAAAATCTGAGTGCTGCGACCGATACACCACTTCGAGCAGCTAACGCGCCTATACTGAGCCACTGTTGTAATTTTTGTTCTTCCATGCTCTTGACCTCAAGTTAAGTTGAGCTTTCATAATTCTTTTCTAAGCTTAATACAGAGACGATAGAATGACAAAACCAAATAAGCCAACGTTTAGTTTAACCACTAAAAATCCGCCTCAGCTTTATTCTCCAAGGCAACTTGGATATAGCCACATCTGTGAGGTCAAACACTTCAACACAGTCGTTCATATATCAGGTCAAGGTGGTGAAAATGCCGAAGGACATTATTCCACTGATTATTCAGAACAACTCAACCAAGTCTTCGAAAATCTCAAAATCGCTCTCAGCTATGCACATATCGACTTTTATAACATTGCTGTTCTAAGCGTTTTGATTGTCAATTTTGACCAACAAAAACATCACCTGTTAAATCTGAAAATGAATACAATATGGAAAGATCAAAATTTCCCAGCATGCACACTAATCCCTGTGTCTCGCTTGGCATTAGACGCCATGCAAATTGAAATCGAAGCCACAGCTTACTGCTCCTCATCCACTGAGCCATTTATTCATGTATAACGATCTTGACGATTTAAATAAAAAAGACATCACGAATGACACTGCTTTACTTTGGTTGATGGCCATTGCTTGTGGTATTTGTGCAGGCGCTAATTATTATTCGCAGCCCTTAATTCACTCTGTTCAACTT
Organism: Acinetobacter sp. DSM 11652; assembly: GCF_900109815.1. Classification (NCBI taxonomy): domain Bacteria; kingdom Pseudomonadati; phylum Pseudomonadota; class Gammaproteobacteria; order Moraxellales; family Moraxellaceae; genus Acinetobacter; species Acinetobacter sp. DSM 11652. The sequence goes on along the minus strand of NZ_FOBK01000014.1, from coordinate 5,346 downwards.
TACTTTAATGCCCCTGCAACAGATGTGGCATTAACTGTTACTTTGGCTCAAGTCTCTTATGCTGTCGGACTGCTTTTTATCGTACCACTTGGTGATATTCTCAATAAAACGAAATTAATCCCATTTTTAATGTTCTTTGCAGCAGTGGGATTATTTATTTGTGCTTTTTCGCTCAACCTTTATATGTTATGGGCTGGCACAATTATCACTGGGCTTTTCTCGGTTGCAGCACAAATTTTGATTCCGTTTGCCACGATGGCGGTTCGACCAGAACGAACAGGCGAAGTGGTCGGGTTACTGATGAGCGGATTATTGGTTGGTATTTTGATTTCGACCAGTTTAGCTGGTTTGTTATCCAACTTATTTAATTGGCAGCTCATTTATATCGTCAGTGGAATTTTGATGTTAATGGTCGCTGTGGTACTTAATATTCGTCTGCCTTATATTCCTAGCTCTAAAATTAATTATTATGCTGTGTTTAAATCCATGGGGTTGCTACTTAAAGAAGAGCCTCGTTTAATCTATCGCTCTATCATTGGTGCCTTTGCATTTGCAACGATGAGCATCCTCTTCTCCACCATTTCTATTTTACTTAAATCCTCTTTTTCTCTTGAAGATGTCATGGTGGGTTTAGTCACTCTGGTTGGCGTATTTGGCGCCTTGTCCACCAAGAAAATTGGTAAGATCGCCGATCGTGGTTACGTCAAACAAATCACTTGGTTTGGCATTTTAATCCTAGGTAGCGCATGGATATTCCTTTATTTAGGTGCATTCTATTTAAGTTGCTATATCATCGGTTTTGGACTGATGAATCTCGGTCTAGCATTGGTGCATAGTAGCAACCAGAATGTGATTTTTAATTTAAGACCGGATGCTAAATCTCGTGTAAATTCACTTTATATGACCAGCTATTTTATTGGTGGCGCAAGTGGTTCCGCGCTAGGAATTTATGCTTGGGATCATGGTGGATGGGCAATGGCGTGTATCGTAGGATTAATTCTGGTCAGTTGTACGGCACTATTCACGCTAGTGGATCAACGTTATCATCGAGCCCAACTCAGCTAGCTCATAAAATATGCATGTTAAGCCTCTATAAATGGAGGCTTTTTCAATAATTTAGCCTCTGCAGTCATCATTCAGTCCTCTAAAGCTGTGTATCTCTTGTGCGTAATCACACACACTGTTCACTATCATTATAAAAAATATTCGTGGACAAGAATGAAAGCTGTTGTATGTCATCAAAATGAATTAACACTTGAAGATGTCAGCCATCTAACACCATCACAAGGACAAACTTTATTAGAAGTTGTGCGATGTGGTATTTGTGGCAGTGATTTACATATGCAACATAGTTGTGACCACATGCATGAACTTACGGCTAAAGTGGGTCTAAAAGGTGTTGCAAAGTCAACAGACCGTTTTGTCATGGGGCATGAATTTTGCGGTCGTGTTCTAGATTATGGTCCTAAAACTAGAAAAAAATTTAAAATAGATACCTTAGTTTGTGCGATGCCACTATTGAAAGTTGATCAGTGGTGTTATCAAGCGACTGGTCTTTCCCCTCAAGCTTCTGGTGGTTATGCCGAACAAATCTTGGTGCAATCTCAACTCATGTTTGCGGTGCCAAATGGATTACATCCCGATCTTGCGGCAATGACCGAGCCAATGGCGGTTGCTTTACATGCAGTACGTCGGAGCAGAATAAAGAAATCAGAACCTGCAATTGTTATTGGTTGTGGTCCAGTAGGCTTAGGTGTCATTTTAATGCTCAAAGCGATTGGTGTTAAAAAAATTATTGCCAGTGACTTTTCACCAAATCGCCGTCGGCTGGCTCAACTTTGTGGCGCAGATGTCGTCATTGATCCTAAACAATCATCGCCTTTTGAGAGTTGGAAAGAATACGGTTTATTGGGTGATGCTTCTGAAGCGATTAACTATGGGATCGGTATTTTTGAAAAGATTCAGTCTATGCATATTCCATGGTGGCATGCGTGGCGTGTGGCTGACAAATTAGGTGCTTTACCCAAACGTCCTGTGATTTTTGAATGTGTCGGGATGCCAGGCATCCTTCAACAGATTATTAACGGTGCGCCATTATTTTCTAAAATTATCGGTGTGGGTGTATGTATGCAATCCGACAGCATCGAACCCGCTTTGGCTTTAAACAAAGAAATCGAAATCCAGTTTGTGATTGGTTATACGCCACTGGAGTTCAGAGACGCGCTCCATATGATCGCTGAAGGTCAAATTGATTGTTCTCCTCTGATAACGGGCGTTGTAGGTCTTGCAGGAGTTAAAGATGCTTTTCAGGCCTTAGGTGATCCTGAACAACACGCTAAAATTTTGGTCGACCCCAAAAAGATCGGATCTGATATCAGTGCACTTTAGATATTCTTTAGGTTCTATACGATATCAGTGCTCATGGAATTTTAACTAGAAGATTCAGACTTCATCAGATTCCCTCATTCATCCTGCATGATACTCAATCGAACTTTAAATTTTTAATTTCATCTATGAATAGATCTTAAATAAGGAAGTTTTATGTCAAATGTAAATCACATGCCTTTCAATGTTGAAGCAAGTTGTTCTTGTGGCGCAAATACTTTTCGCTTTTCTCATGCCCCTATCGCACATTTTATTTGTCACTGCCAAGTTTGCCAAGAATATACAAGTAAGGCATTTTCAGATGTTTTAGTATTCTTGAAACAAGATGTTTGTGATTTAAATATTGAACAGACTAATTTTAAACGTTTGAAATCACCACCCAATATCCGTCGTGGGATATGCAAACAATGTCATTCCCCTTCTATTGAATTTGGAATATTAGATCAGTTGGTATTTATTCCTAAATGGAACTTAAAAGACTTCTCGCAAGTTCCCCCTGAAAATATGCATATTTTTTACCATCGTCGTGTGCAAGATGTAGCTGATGATTTGCCAAAATATAATGGTTTTATCCAGAGTCAAACTCAAGCAGCTAAGTTTATTTTAAAAGGGTTAACTAATAGAATCCTAAAATAAAATCACTAATAAAATATGACTTCACTTGAACACTGTTTAAACCAATGATTGAAAAATTTAAATTAGATCTCTTTCATAAATCGAAAAAAGATCTATCCTTTACTGATTATTTGTACCGAATAATTTTAAATATTCATACATAATTTTCGAATGAAATACATCGACTCAAAGAAGCTTTCTGAAACACATTTTAAGCGATATACAGGCATCTCATGGTCAACCTTTGATTTAATGGCTGAACAGCTAAAAATGCTTGTACCTGCTAAAGGTAGACCATCTAAGTTAAGTGTAGAAGATCAAATCCTTCTGTGCTTAAGTTATTGGCGTGAATATCGAACATTGTTTCATGTCGCAACAAGTTATGGTATGTCAGAGCCTACTGCTTCAAGAATCGTCCTCCACGTAGAGGATTGCCTGATCAAGTCCAATCTATTTAATTTACCCAAGAGTTTGCCTGAAGGCTAAGGTATCGACTGGAATGTGGTGATCGTAGATGCTACAGAAATTCCAATACAAAGACCTAAAAAAACAGAAGAAAAGCTATAGTGGTAAGAAGAAAGCTCATACTTTCAAAGTACAAGCCCTTATCCATTATAGAACACAGCAAGTTCTGAGTTTATGCACGAGTTGTGGTGCTGTACATGATTTCGAGCTTTTCAAACGCAACATGAATCAAATTCCTAAAGGGTCTTTTATCCTTGCAGATAAAGGCTATCAAGGGATTTATACGGTGTATCCAAATAGTCTATTTCCATTAAAAGCAAAAAAGTACTGTAAACTAGATCCCGAGCTAAAAGTTTACAATCAAGAAAAGAAGAATTGGAATTGAGCATGTATTTGGGACTTTGAAGACCTTCAAAATCCTTGCTGAGCGATATCGCAACCGTGGCAAAAGTTTGGGATTAAGATTCAGTTTAATCGCAGGGATTTATAATTTAGAACTGAGTAAAAATGATTTATGAAAGAACCCTAATATTTATACCAAGCAAAAAAATATAATAACCAAGAGGCTTTGTTTCAAACAATAATTCATAACCGCCTGATTCAAATCAATTAAAATAAAAAATTATATTTCCTATAATTAATAAAGATTTATTCATATAAAAAAATTTATATAACAAAGCCAAAGCTTCTGATAATATTTAAATTAATATTGAAAATATCCAACCGCCTATAACATTGATATAAGAAAAAAAATACCATCTAATTTTAAGTAGAATTAATTTAAATAAAAAACTAAATATCCAAAAAAATGTATTTAAAGCAAAACATATACAAAAATAAGTGAGAATTAATGTTAGTTCCCCAAAAAATGAATTCTGATAGTGATCAAACAACAATTCAATACTGAGTACAAATGGAAGCGAGCCAATTACAATATTCCAGTTCAATATCTTTTCTCTTTTCTCTTTTAATTGCCAACCAAAGAGAGTCAATGTAGCCTGAAAAATAAAAAAATAAGTCAAAATGAGTAAAAAGTCTCCTGGGTTTTTAAAACCACTCATCATTTTGAAAACCCACATTTGGCTTCATAGCCCATATCCACACATCCTTTATCTATTCGATAAAGCAGTGTATTAAACTTCCTCAAAGTCTGGCTAAATATACCGTCCAGTTTAATACATGACGCCACATCACTTTGACCAATAAGTATTAAACATCTCTTTGATACCATCATCATCTTCCATATATTCCTCAGGTGATATTTTTAAAGCTACACCACTCAAATAAATTATTGCTTTCCATAGAAGCTCCTCTTCAGTAGGAGGATCAAAAAACAATTCATTATGGTCAAGCGCATTCCTCCTTATTCTTGCCCACTCTTCAGCTTCCTCTCGACTGATTTTATGGGTCAATAAGCCGCTGAATACTTGTTGTACATCTGATAAAAATATTTTCATAACACCATTTCCCAGTATATTTCCCATTCTTATCAAATAAATAATGTGTTTTAGTTCCATTAGGCTTTGTTTCACAAAGCTATTCTTAAGGGCTTCTTCAGCCATATAATTTTCAAATGAAGAAGCCTACACACAAAATCTACCGCACAACCAATTGGCCCGCATATAACCGAGCACTCATTAATCGCGGAAATATTGCCATTTGGTTTGATCCTACTACGCAATGGTATGCTCTATCAAAAGGCAAACAAGGACGAAATCAAACCTACTCCGACGCAGCCATCCAATGCTGCTTAATGATTAAATCCTTATTTCGTCTGTCTTTACGTATGGTCACTGGCTTTGTGCAAAGTCTGATTAAACTTTGCGGATTAAATTGGACAGCGCCAGATTACAGTACACTTTGTAGAAGACAAAAGTATAT
>NZ_FOBK01000021.1:0-18784 GCF_900109815.1 Acinetobacter sp. DSM 11652 | reverse complement strand
AGTTAGATAAAACGCTAAACTGCACCAATTAAAGCAACTCAAATAGCTGTTAATAACTTCTTTGACCAAGCAAAGGCACGCAAACAATACATGCGAATAAGACCCAAGCAAAGTCACAACAGTTGTGCTGGCGACAATAGCAAGAGTGAACCACCTGATCCCTTCCCGAACTCAGAAGTGAAACCTCTTAGCGCTGATGGTAGTGTGGGGTTACCCATGTGAGAGTAAGTCATCGCCAGCTCATTATTCTAAACACCCCCTTCAATACAAGGGGGTGTTTTTTTATGTAGTAAAGAATGAAATAAAGATATAAAAATAAAAGCCCTCATGAGAGGGCCTTGTATCAAATAATAGATTAAAGTTGTCGTCGAGCGTGTTTTAACGCAGTTCTTAGGCCTTCCTCTAGCGTTGGATGATAGAAAGGGTGATCTAGAATTTCATCAACAGTAAGATCACTGGAGATAGCCCAAGCGAGCAAATGTGCTAAATGTTCTGCTGAATAACAAAGAAATTCTGCTCCGAGAAGTTTACGTGAGTGTCGATCGACGTAAACCTCTACAGCCCCAATATTTTGTCCATTGACAATCGCTCGTCCTTGCTTTTCGTAGGATACGATACCTGTAACGAACTCATGATTGGCTTTACGCAGTGTTTGATAATTGGAGCCGATCCCTGCCATTTCTGGCGAACTAAACATAATACCTAATGGCGTAAGACTTTTTTTCTGACTCGATTGATGTTGATTGAGGCAATTATGAACCGCCAATTTACCTTCATAAGACGCTTCATGCTGGATAGGCGTTGCAGTAAATGCATCACCTACAATGTAAATGGGGTAGTCACCAAGCTGTTTAGTGGTTGGATCAACAGGTAATTTCTTTAGATCAATGAATTCATCATTTATATGCTGAATATTTAACGTATCTAAATTCGTAGTACGACCAGTTGCAGATAATAGGTAATCAACTTCTATAGATTGATTGCTACCATTTTCGATAAAGTTAATTTGAACCTTATCTTCGCCTAATTTATCAACCTGCTCGGGTAAAATCTCATATTTGATATTTAATTCTTTTGAGAATATTTCTTGAGCAAGCGTTTGTAAGTCTGGGCTAGTCAATGAACCAATTTTTTTACTGCGAGCAAAAACTGTAGTTTCCACACCTAGACGCTGCATGGCTTGTGCAAGTTCGATTGCAATGACACCGCTTCCAATTACAGCTAAACTTTTTGGTAAAGTAGGTATTTCAAAGACTTGATCAGAAGTTAAATATAAATGACCAAGTTTTTGTTGCCAATCTTGATTTACTGTTGGTCTTGAACCAACAGCGATAATGAACGATTTAGCTTGGTATTTCTTATTATTAACATTGATTGTGTTTGCATTTACAAATGTTGCGCGACCTGAAATTTTGTGCGCTGTAGGCCATGAATTAACGTCCTTCAGTGTTGCATTTGTAAATCGATCACGTAATTGCTGTACATGTTGCATAACATCTTTAGTGTCAATTTGAGAAGAAATTTTTAGCCCAAGTTGTTCTGAAGTTCTCGCATTATAGGCAAGATTAGCTGATGAAATTAGAACTTTACTCGGCATACAACCTACTCGAGCACAAGTGGTATCCCACGGACCGTCGTTCACAATAAGTATATTTTGTGTAGTTTTAATGGCTTCTTTATAAGCTGAAATACCTGCAGTACCAGCTCCAATAATAATGATATCGTACATATTGTATTGAGTAAGAATGATTTGAATTCACTATATAAAAAAAACTTCGATGAATAAGGTTTTTTTTCAATTTATTACACTTAAACCTTTAACTTTTGGTGATATCCATATTTTGAAAATTTGTATTATTTAAAACTAAGTATTTTCATGGTTGTTATTGAAATAAGATGAAAGAAAAAGGCGCTTGTGCGCCTTTAAAATGAATAAGATACATTTATCTTATAATGATGTACCTGCATGCACACCAACAGTTGGTTTTACATTCATCGATGTGCAACCGAGTAAAAGAAACGAACAACATAATGCAATACAAATTTTATTCATGAATGAGTCCTAATGAATTTGCTTTATTAAATAGTAACGTAGAACGACTACCTGACTTACATACTAAAAGTATAGGTTTAGGTAGACTATTGTAATACTTCGCAAACTCATGAACATCTGCATCTGTTATTTGACCTGAAATAACAGGTTGGTAAATCAAACTGATTTTAGACTTTTCGGCTAAAGCTCTTAATTCACTTGCAGTTGTTTCGTTACCTGATTCTTGATCAGGACGGTTAACGATCACAGACTTAAATCCCTGCTGCATTAAGGCATTGAATTTTGTAGACGTCATATGACCCGATACACTCACAGATGGATTAAGTGCTTTACTGAGCGGTTCTGATGCTGAATGACTTAGTGTTACGATACTAAAAATGAAGGTGGAAAGGATGAATCTAAACCACATCTTAGTCATCAAGCAAATCCATTTGTTTTGCTAATTGGTAGAGATTATTAGAGCGATTTCCCGTACGACAGAACATTAATACTGGTTTTGGTAGCTCATTGAAATGATTTGCAAAAGTACGAACATCAAGCTCAGTAATTTGACCTGCAACTACAGGTTGGTATACATAATCTAAGCCTTGAGCGCGTGCAGCTTCTTCAATTTGGGCACTTGTTGGCTGTTCTGGTCCGCCTTCCATATCGGGGCGATTATTAATCACAGATTTAAATCCTTTTTCAACAACTTGAACTAAATGTTCTGGCCCAATTTGACCAGCAAAACCTACATTTTCACTCATTGCGTCACTCCCAAAATAAATTAAAAGACTATGCTACTATCATAGCATCTCGCTCAGATATGAGCTTTGATCGACACAAAAAATTTAAAATAAAAATCGTATGAATATATGCATGGAGCACCTATGTACGATTACACCGTAGAGCCGTTGTACGTACAAAAAGCAAATGAGTTGATCGCTGCTGACCTTTATTTGCCTGTCAAAGTTAAAAGACCTCCTGTGCTTATTATGGCGCATGGTTTTGCAGGATTACGTCAATTCAAATTAATCCAATATGCGCAACGTTTTGCTCAATCAGGTTTTGCAGTTGTACTCTTTGACTATCGTTGTTGGGGAGGAAGTACGGGTAAACCACGAGAAATGGTCTCTATCCGTCAGCAGCTAGAAGATTGGTATGCTGTGATTGCGCATATCAAATTATTCCCTTTGGTTGATGGACACCACCTTTTCTTATGGGGAACGGGTCTGAGTGGCGGATATGTTCTAAAACTTGCATCTGAGTTAAATGGGATTCGGGCTGCAATAGCGCAAGTACCCTTTGTGGACGGAAATGCCAGCAGTAAAATTTATCCAATTCAACATATGGCGCAGGCTTTAAAGTTATCGAGTCAGGATTTAATGGCAGCCAAAGTAGGACGTGTTGGAAAAACAATGCCTGTCGTTCATCCTTATGCATTAAGTTTTTACCCGAGTCAGGATAGTTATCAAGGGTATATGTCGATCGTTGATTCAAACTATTATTGGAGCGGTGAGGTGCCTGCAAGAGCTATGTTAGACGTCATACGATTTCGACCGATTACTACGGCAAGAAGTATTAAAATTCCTGTGTTATTTATAGCTGCCAAGAAAGATGCAGTTATTCCCATAGAGATTAGTCGTGAAACTGCAACCAATATGGCACCTTATGTGGAATACCATGAGTGGAATATGACACATTTTGATATTTATCAAGCAAATTGGATGGAAAGCGCAATCAAGCTTCAATTAGAATTCTTAGATCAAAATAGAGGAGTAAACTCATGATTGTTGTTTGTCCATCTTGTGGCGCAAAAAATCGTGTACCTGAAGATAAAATCCAATCTCAGCCGAATTGTGGTCAATGTCATGAGCATTTGATTCCGCTTGCCGCTATTGAGCTGAATGAGCAAAACTTTAGCAACTTTATTACCAACAGTGATTTACCAGTATTGATTGATCTTTGGGCAGAATGGTGCGGACCTTGTAAAATGATGGCACCGCATTTTACCGAAGTAGCCAAATCAAATCCGCATGTGGTTTTTGCGAAGATAGATACTGAAGCGAATCCGCGTTTAAGTGCAGCCTTTCATGTTCGTAGTATTCCAACGTTGGTATTGATGAATAAAACCAATGAAATTGCTAGAATAAGTGGTGCATTACGTGCAAATCAATTACAAGATTGGTTAAATCAGCAATTAAATGCTTAACCAATAGGCCAATATTTGGAGTGACTGTGTCAGATTCTCAACTTAAGCCAGAAGGTACATTATCCCTTCAAACCATTGCTATGCCTGCAGATACCAACTGGAGTGGGGATGTTTTTGGTGGTTGGATTGTTTCACAAATGGATTTGGCTGGAGCTATTCATGCAGAGCGTTATACAAAAGGTCGCTGTGCAACCATTGCAATTAATCAAATGACATTCCTTGTGCCTGTTAAGGTGGGTGATGTCATTAGTTGTTATACTAAAATTTTAAAGCTCGGAAATACCTCAATTCAAATGCAAATTGAAGTATGGGATAGTCACGACTCTTCACGTCCAGCGAAAAGAGTGACAGAAGGTGTTTTCACTTTTGTTGCGGTGGATGTGAAAGGGGCAAAACGCCAGATTCCAGATGATGTTAAACAAAAGTTTCAAGAATCTCTAAGCATCTAATCACAAAAAATCCCAACATCGTTGGGATTTTTTATTAGGGAAACTTTTTAGGATCAATATGATCATGAGCTTTATTGCTTAAGTTGAGATTTTGCAATCCAAGCCCAGAGCATTTCACATTGAATTGGCTCTTCGCCAGACTCATCTGTCACGATCACCTTGACAAGGGTTTCACCTTTTTCAGACTCTTGCATCTGTTTTTGTTGATCATCAGTCAATGTAGCGACTGCAGTCATCGCACCTTTAGATGGGCGTTTGAAATCTACTTTTAAGCTTTTTATTAATACGATTGAGGTATCGGGTACATTCATGCCCGTAACAAAGCCTGTAGCTGTTTCAGCGATCAGCGCCATTGCGCATGCATGCACTTGACCAATATGGTTTTGCATTGCTTTATGGTTTTCGATTTTAACGACAACTTTAGCATGACTAACTTCAAGATAACGTAATTTGGCGGTTCCCACCATTGGAACGACACGGCCAAAAGCTTTGCTCCATAAAGTACTACGGATACCTTGTGGAAACTTAGATGTCGCTTTTACTAACTTAGATAAACGATTGCCTTTTGCCATGATCAGTTCCTATGATGGAGCAAAGAGATTAGTCTTTGAAGTTGTTAAATTGAAGTGGGATACCGAATTGCTGTTCTTTTAAGAACACCATAACTTGTTGTAATGTATCGCGCTTCTTGTCAGTGACTCGGATTTTATCGCCCTGAATAGAAGATTGCACTTTGATACCACTTTCTTTAATGGCTTTATTAATTTTTTTTGCTGTATCAGAGTCAAGACCGTCTTTAAGTTTAATCACTTGAATGACATTTTTGCCAGATGCTGTCATTTTTTGCGGATCTAGTGCTTGAACGTCGACTTTACGTTTATAAAAGTGATTTTCCAGCATGTTGTAAACTTGCTCACATTGGAAGTCACTTTCAGTCGAGATCTTAATTTCTTTATTTTTTTCGTTTAATTCGATCGAAACGTCTTGACCACGGAAGTCGAAACGCGTTCCGATTTCCTTTTGTGTGTTTTGAACTGCATGATTTACTTCAAAAATCTCTAATTCTGAAACAATATCGAAAGATGGCATAGTTTAGACCTTTACAAATAGAAAGAATATCTGAGATGCTAGGGATGTTTTCTTCATTTGCCAAGTGTTGTTTACATCAAAGGAGTGCGCAATGATCCGTAAACAAGAAATTACAACATTTGAGTTCCCAGCTGACGCGATTATCTGGGATGTACGTGATACAAGTGCTTATGCTGAAGCACATGTGAAAGGAGCGGTGAACCAACCGATTTCCACACTTTCAGCAGAAAGCCTGACTCAAGTTGCAGCGGATCAACCGATTTACATTTTATGTGGCGGCGGAAGTAAAGCACCACGTGCTGCAGAACTATTAGAAGGCTTTGATAGTTCACGTGAATATGTGGTCTTAATGGGTGGTACTCGTGCTGCTCGTGAGGCAGGATTACCTTTAGAGCAAGGTTAATCATGGTTGAAAAAAAGCGCCTTATGGCGCTTTTTTAGTTTCAATAAATCATGGTGATTGAGTTTTAGCCTGAAAATATGGCTTCTTTATTCTTATTTTCTTTCTAAATCGATGAACATTGAGTTTATTGAGTAAAGTTTCAGATACAGGGCATGCTGTTTTTAAGATTTGAGCCACTAGAATTTCAGCACACAAAGGCGCAAATAAAAAGCCTTTAGAGCCCAAACCTGAGAGTGTATAAATCTCAGTATCAGATTCAACCTGACCTAAAAGCGGAAAATAATCCTGACTTTGTGCACGAACAGAAGCTCTACCATGCCAAGAATGATGGTCAGGAAATTGTGCAGCAATATCTGGTGCGAGATCTGCAAGTAACCTGTAGTTATGTTCATGATCTTCATCAAGAACATCTTGATCATCTCGATTAGGGTAAAAAGAAGCACCTAAAATGATTTGATGATCATTTAAAGGCATACAGTAGCCACCATAGCTATATGCTTCATGTTTCTTGAACTGTGAAGATGAAACATGATTAAACCAGCTAATTTGACCACGTATCGGTTTTAAAATTGGAAAATCATCAAAGAGATTCATACTTTCACGGGCACAACAAATAATCACGTGGTCAAATTGATATTGTTGTCCAACATGATCTGTTATACCGACTTGATGATTGGCAAGTCGGTCCCACGATTTGATTGTCGCTTGCTGAAATTCGATCAGTTCATTCGATAAAATTTCTTTAGCCAAATCATGTGGTCTGATTGTTCCAGCCTGTTTCAAGGTGAGGAATGCTTGGTTGAACAGGCTGTTTTCAGCAGCACAATTTGCTTCGAGTATGTTTTCTGGATATTGATTTGCAAGATCGAGAAGTTCATCAGCGTGTTTAAGAGGGATTTGATGGACTTGCGCGGCGTCAAAGGCTTCAAATTTTGAATAATGGTTCATTGCATGTTGCCATGCTAATGTCATTAAATGATCGGCACTTTGTTCAATTGGACAGAGCTTGGGATTCAATAAAGCCAGAGGATTTCCTGACGCGCCACTTAATGGCTCATGGCGGTCAAATAGGCTGACGCGGTGACCTCTTAATGCAAAGGCATAGGCACAACTTAAACCCGCAATTCCAGCGCCTACAATGCCTATACGGCGTTGAGAACTTGAGTGTGGTTTGTATTGGTAATCTTCGGGAGAGAGCTCACTTTTTTCAGCCTCTTCGTCTAAAGGCAGTAAAACTCCCTTTAGCATTTCACGTTTGTGTCCGAACCCTTTTGGGCGTGTAATTTTCACGCCGTGTTTTTTTAATCCTCTTTTGAGGATGCCAGCAACACTGAAAGAGGCAAAAGTAGTTCCAATATCTGATAGTCGAATAATTTGATTCAGAACTTGTTCTTCCCACATATCTGGATTACAGGCAGGAGCAAATCCATCTAAAAACCATGCATTGACAGTGCTAGTTTTGGCAATGACTGGAAAAACATCATGTGCATCACCTAACCAAATATCAATACTAAAACGCTCATCTGGAAAATGAAGGCGGTGGCATCCTGCAATCGGCAGTGGATATTGGGCAATGAGTTGATCTGATAAATGTTTCAGTTCAGGCCAAGCATTTAAAGCTCGGATCAGATCAGCCTTGCTCAATGGAAATTTTTCCACCGTAATGACATGCAGTTGACTATGATTATTTGGACGAATTGATTGCCAAAGTTGCCAAAGGGTGAGGATATTTAAACCCGTGCCGAAGCCAGTTTCTCCGACTGTAAAATGTTCAAATGGTTTTAAGTCCGATAGGCGTTCATGTAGATCATTACCATTGATAAAGACATGACGCGTTTCAAGAAGGCCATTGGCTTTTGAAAAATAAACATCACCGAAAATTTTAGAAACTGGAATATCGATTCCATCAACGAGTTGCCAATCGAGATCAGCAGTTTGAATGGCCTGAGTCAAAATTTGAAACCTTTGAAAAGCGTGTCAGTGGTTTACCACTGACGACGTCGTTTTGTATAGATGTAACTGGCAATAATAAAGCCGACAAAAATACCGACAGCCATTGTTGCTGCACCGTACAAAAACATTTGAGCACTACGTTCACTTTGAAGCACCTGAATTTGTACACCTAAATTATCATTTTTTAGTTGTAATTCTTGATTCTGTGCTAAAGCTTCTAGGTTTGCTTTTTCAAGCTGTTGGAGACGTGTTGCTTGGTCTTTGACTAAAGCCTTTACTTTTGCTTCTTGAAGCGCTTTATTTCGTGCAATTTGTTCAGCTGTAAGTGGCTTTGCAGGCGTAGCTGTTGCTGGCTGAGACTGTGCAGCTGGATTCGCTGGTGCAGCAGTAGTTGCTGCGGGTTCAGCCCAAGCTGAAGATACCAATGCAAAACTGATGAAAAGAGCAGAGCGTGTCAAATTCATCATCTTATTCATGTGGTAATGCTTTATTAAAAGGTTTTACGTCAATGCTGGCATAAATACCTTCTTTTAAAAAAGGCTCATCTGCTAACCATTCATCTAACGCTTCACGGCTTTCAAAATCTAAAATAAGGGTGCTGCCATAAAATCCAGCTTGTGGGTTATTACGATCTTTTGGCATCGCGCCCGCGACGATTACGCGACCTTCCTCAGCCAGTTTTTCAAGGCGTGCAAGGTGTTGTGGGCGTGTTGCTAAGCGTTTTTCAACAGTACCTTCTTGGTCGGTACACGTCACTACAAATAAGGGCATGGCGAAATCTCTATATCTTCTTTCAACACGATTATTCTTCTGCAGATTTAAAGTGTTTTCGTAAAATGATGAATTGAATAATGATAAATGAAAACATCACAATCATGTCACCAAAAGCAGTAAATTCACCCCAATATTTTCCATCCATGAACACGAAAGCAAAGAAAATATGCAATGATGCCATACCAACAAACATCGCGGCCCAAGCATAGTTTAAATTTTTCCATCCCTGCGGTGTTAAATTTAAAATAGGACCAAATAAGCGTTGAATGAGAGGTTTGCGGTCTTTACCAAAATAAGGTGAAATTATGAAAGCACCAGCAAATACAAAATTCAAGATCGCTGCTTTGAGACGAATATAAAAATCATCACTCAACATGAGAGTAATCCCACCAAAAATTACCGTCATAAATAAAACAATCCATTGTTGTTTATCGAGATGAAATTTTTGGCGGACAAATAATGCGCCGTAGACCACGAGCATAGAAATGATTAAGCCCGTTGTAGCAACGAGAATATGGTTATTATCGACGCCACCTGCAGAGCCGATCCATTGCAGTAAAGGGTGATTGTTATCTTTGGGATCGACAGTTTTGTAAAGCCAAAAGAAAATTATGAGTGGCACAAAGTCTAAAAGTGCTTTCATGTTAAAGTATCTATGCAGTTCAGGTGGATGGATTAGTATAAAAGATGCAAGGCGTAGATTTACACACACATAGTAATATTTCTGATGGAACTTTGTCGCCAGAGTTACTGGTTCAAGCTGCGCTCGAAAAAGGGATACATACCCTTGCACTGACTGACCACGATAGCATGGATGGTTTGGTTTTGGCTGAAAAAGTTGCAAAAAATCAACCAATTCAAATTATTTCAGGTGTGGAAATTTCAAGTCAGTGGTCTAGACCTTCGACCAAAAAAAGTTATGGTGTGCATGTGGTCGCACTGAATATGCAATCACCTGATCCTTTGCATAAGCTACTAGAACAACAAAAGATAATTCGAGCTGAACGTGCTCAACTCATCTGTGAATTGTTGAAGCCTCTTATTGGAGAGGATATTTACGCGGATGTGGTTGCGAAGGTCGAGGGTATACCTGATCGTGTGACACGAACCCATATTGCGAAGACGCTGGTCGAGAAGGGTCATGTTTCACGTCCGCAACAAGCTTTTGACAAATATATCAAGGAAGGTAAAAAAGCTTATGTTCAGTTTGAAGGACTTGGTCTGGAGGAAACGATACGTGTAATTCATGAGGCTCAAGGGTTTGCTGTTTTGGCACATCCTACCCGTTATGATTTATCTGCGACCAACATTCGTTATTTAATTGAAATATTTGCACGTTACGGAGGCGACGCAGTTGAGTTGCCACCTGCGATTGAGCCTACCTCGACGCGACAAATGGTAGACCGAATGATTGCCGAATTTGGGCTTAAAGTATCAGTTGGAAGTGATTTTCATGGAGATAATATGCCATGGATAAAATTGGGGAATATCCCTCAAGTGAAAGAGGGGCAGGTTGGCATCTGGGAAAGTTTTATTGTATAGAAATTCTCTTATAACAACGGATAAGAGAATTTTAGGCGTTGATAAGACATTCAGTTGTCACGAATCAAAGTAAGTTGTGATCTTGTGCTTGGATCGGTGGAGGAGTTGGTTTTCCTAAAGTCCCGAGTAGTTCAATCTCGATTGTACGAACCATGGCATCGAGTGGAAGATCATTACTTTGTGTACCAAAAGGCTCTTCTATTTCAGAGCTGAGCGCATCAAGCCCCAAAAACGTATATGCTAAAATACCGACTAAAAGTGGTGTCGCCAAACCGAGCACCGAGCCTAAACTAAATGGAAGCATAAAACAGAAAAAATAAACGGTACGGTTTAAGAGTACTGAATAAGCATAAGGTAAAGGAGTTGTAGCAATACGATCACAGCCTGTTTGAACCAAACTTAATTCAGTTACATGTTGGTTCATTTGTGTATAAATAATGTCTGAAATTTCGCCTTCTTTCAGTGACTGCATCAACTCCCATTGAATCAAACTTAATGTGTATTGTGGTGCATTGGCTTGCTGGTAAAGTTGAGTTAAAGCTTGTGGGCTCATGCCACTGGTTTGATGCAAAGCATCGGGACTGACTGTTTGATGACGAAGACGGTCACGCAGTACGTTCGCAAAAACAATCATATGCTGAATTACACGTTCACGACGACCTTGCGGCAAGATCCGGCAGTCTCGATCGAAATGTCGAGCATTGGCGATTAAGCTCCCCCATAATTTACGCGCTTCCCACCAACGGTCATAACACGCCGAATTTTTGAAACCTAAAAAAATCGACAATACTACTCCGATCAGTGTAAACCCAACCAAAGGAATTTCAGGGAATCTATAGAGATTTATATATTCAATTCCCCCCACGATTGCTGAAATCAGCATAACGATTCCAAGTGGAGGTAATACCTTCGGTAAGATGGTTCCACGCCATGAAAATAATAGTTTTAGCGTATCGGTTTGATCACGAACAATCATGTAAATCAATCTTTCATTTTTCTATGATCTTCACTAGTTCAGCGAGTATTGTCAATGATAAAAAATGGAAACTTCGAGCAATTTTATTCTGTAATTTATAGACTTATTCTCGGATCAGTTGGTGCTCCATAAAAGAGTAGCTGCCTTCGGTGGAAATGATGACATGATCGAGTAATTTAACCTCAATTAAATTACAAGCTCTACTTAAAGATTTCGTCAAATTGATATCGTCAATTGAGGGCTGAGGAATTCCTAAAGGATGATTATGTGCAATAATCACAGCACTCGCCTGAGTGTGGATGATATGTCGAATAAACTGATTAATTGAAACTGCACAGTGGTTAGTAGAACCAAAGAATAATTTTTTAAAATTAATTTTTCTGAGCCTTGCATCTAAACAGAGTACCGCGAAAATCTCTTGAGATTCGCCAATAAGTTCATAGCGAAGATAATCTTGAATTAAATCAGAGCGACTTAAATCAATTTGTTGGTTCAATTGATGTTGCAAGTAACGCCGTCCAAGCTCTTTTACAGCCATCAATTGAGAGTATTTAGTGTCTCCCATGCCATGGAACATGCGAATTTCGTCTATCGATGCATCAAACACTGCATTTAAGCTTCCAAAATGTTGCAACATCAATCTTGCTAATTCGACCGCAGAATGTTGTTGAGATCCTGATCTTAAAAAGATGGCGAGGAGTTCTGCATCAGAGAGGCTATGAGCACCTTGGCGGAGTAATCTTTCTCGCGGTCGTTCTTGTTCGGGCCATTGTTTGATCGAATTATTCATTATTATTCACTGTTTTAAATTATTTTAACTTTTGAATATTCACCAAGGTATATCTTGGGTGGCAGAATATTTAATGCTATTGTGAGCGCCACTGCAATAAAAAGGTGACGTGATCTTGAGTTTTGATCTTAGTGTGTTCTCCAATAAAAATATTATTCTTGCTGTTACTGGTGGTATTGCTGCTTATAAAAGTGCCATCTTAGTACGCCGACTTAAAGATTGCGGATTTAATGTCCGAGTTGTAATGACTCAAGGTGCCCAAGCTTTTATTACGCCGCTTACCTTTCAAGCATTGTCGGGTAATCCAGTGCATACTGAACTTCTAGATACAGAAGCTGAAGCTGGAATGGGGCATATCGAATTAGCACGATGGGCGGATTTGGTACTTGTTGCTCCTGCCAGTTGTGACAGTATTGCCAAATTTGCTTGTGGATTAGCGGATGATTTACTCAGTACACTCTATTTGGCAACAAAAGCACCTGTTTGGATCGCACCAGCCATGAATCAACAAATGTGGGCGGCTAAAGCAACACAGCGCAATTTAAGTAGTTTGGTTGAGGATGGTGTGCATGTCATTATGCCTGAGGCGGGTTCTCAAGCGTGTGGCGATGTTGGATTAGGACGTATGCCTGAGCCTGAAGATTTAGCTGAACAGGTACGAGAATATTTCCATAAAGCGCAGCGTGCAATTGCAGAAAAATTTGGCTTGCTGGCGGGTAAAAAAGTGACGATTACCGCAGGTCCAACTCGAGAGGCAATTGATCCAGTGCGTTATATTTCAAACCACAGCACTGGAAAAATGGGGTTTGCTATTGCTGCTGCATGTTATTCAGCAGGTGCTGAGGTGACACTGATCGCGGGTCCTGTCAGTTTAGATACACCGAATGGGGTGAAGCGTTTAAATGTATCTTCAGCGAGACAGATGCTTGATTTAAGCATGAATCAGTTGGAAACAGGATGTGATGTATTTATTGCGACAGCTGCCGTAGCGGATTATCGTGTTGCAGAAGTTGCGGAACATAAAATCAAAAAAGCTGGTGATGAGTTAGCTGTCTCTCTTGTTAAAAATCCTGATATCGTGGCGACGATAGCTTTGCAAGACAAACGTCCATTTATGGTCGGTTTTGCAGCTGAAACGCGTAATGTTGAAGAATATGCCGCAGGTAAATTGGTGGCTAAGAAACTAGATATGATTGCATGCAATGATGTTTCAAGAGTGGATATTGGTTTTGCTTCAGATGAAAATGCGATGACTGTGTTTTTTGCTGAACAATATGAAATGGAAAAACGTGATCTTGAAAAAGCTTCAAAGCAAGAAATTGCACAACAATTGGTTGAAGCTATCCATGATGCATTACATCAAGAAAAACGACCTGTTTAAATGTAGGATATAAAAAAGACCGCAAATGCGGTCTTTTTTATAAGGGGGAAGTTAATCAAACGATTAAGCTTGACCTTCAGCAGCTGCAGCTTGAGCGCGTTGCATGTTTGCCTCAAACTCAGCATCGAAGTTAATCGGTGTAAGAAGTAATTGAGGGAAGCTACCTTTAGTTACAAGATCGTTCACCGCTTCACGAAGGAATGGGAACAAAATATTAGGGCAATAAGCACCAAGAATGTACGGAAGACGTTCATCTTCAACGCCATCAATCAAGAAAATACCTGATTGTGTTACGTCTACGATAAATGCAGTTTCACCTGCATTCGCAGCTTGTACAACCACTTTTAAAGAAACTTCAAAATGAGTTGGATCTACTTTTTCAGCTGATGAAGAAAGATTGATGTTTAACTCAGGTTGCCATTCTTTTGTAAAAACCGCAGCACCAGGAACTTCAAAAGAAATGTCTTTTGTATAAATACGTTCTAATGCTAATTGTGGTTGAACTTGTTGTTCTTCACTCATTCTTAATTCCTTAGATTTAGTGATTATGCCAATAATTCGTCTAGTTTACCTTCACGCTCTAAAGCATAAAGTTGGTCGAAACCACCGATGAATTGATCTTTAATGAAAATTTGTGGCACTGTGCGGTGGTTGGTTTTTTGCATTAACTCAACACGAACCTCAGGTGCTTCTTTTGATAAATTAATTTCTTTGTACTCAATGCCTTTACGTTCAAGGAGTTGCTTTGCACGTACGCAATAAGGACACATCGTTGTTGAATATACAGTCACTTGAGCTGTCATTTTACAAACTCCTTAAGCTTTTTTGCTTTTTACTAAAGGTAAGCCTTGAGCTTTCCAGTTACTGATACCACCGTCTAAACGATAACTATCTGTATGACCGACTTGTTGTAGAGCAGAGCCTGCAACTTGGCCTAAATTACAAATGAATACCAATGGACGGTCCGCAGCTTTTAATTCTTCAACATTTGCAGCAATTTGACTATATGGAATATTACGACTACCGCTAATATGACCTTCACGGAAATCTTTAGCATCGCGCAAATCAATCAGCATCGCATTTTTAGCTTTCACTAAAATTCCGAGCGATTGTGGAGAAATTTTACGACCACTACGTTGTCCTTCAAAAACGAAAAACAAAACAATAAGGGCCCCTAAAATTGCAAATAAAAAGGGGTGATTCCCCATAAATTCGAACCAACGTTCCACAAATCACCTAATGACTAATTAAAAACTGCGTTGAGTATAACGTATATATATGGTGATCAAAATCACCGCTTCAAGGGCGTGCTTAAAGAAAACTAATTTTTTTGTTGCGCCTCAGTAATCTCATCAATTAGACGTAGATAACTTTCTAAACGTCTTTGTAAAATATCACCATTTTTGACACCTTCTTTAAGCGCACATTGCTTTTCGTGCGTATGGGTGCAATTGCGATACTGACAATGTCCTAAGAGTGCAGAAATTTCAGGAAAGCCACCATCGATTTTCTCATGATCTAAATGCCATAAGCCAAATTCACGAATACCTGGGGAATCGATTAAAGCACCATTTTCACCAAAACGAATTAAACGTGTTGAGGTCGTAGTATGTTGACCGAGTGCGGAGTTTTCTGAAATGACATTGGTTTTTTGATCAGCATCAGGAATGATGGCATTAATAAGTGTACTTTTCCCAACACCTGATTGACCTACAAATGCAACAGTTTGATTGTCAATACGTTTAATCAACTCATCTAAATTACCATTAGATTGGGTCAGGATGAAGTCATAACCAAGTTGACGATATTCTTCTGCTAACAACAAAATTGGATCATTTTCTTTCAGTAAATCACATTTGTTTAATACTAATAAAGCAGGAATATTGGCATCTTCACATGCAACCAAATAGCGATCGATCAGGGTTGGTGCAGGGTCTGGTAACGGTGCAATGACGATGACGATCAGGCTGATATTTGCAGCTACTGGTTTTACTTTGTGATAACGATCTGGGCGAGTCAACAAGGATTGTCGTGGTTGAATCGCTGTGATAATACCTAAGCCAGTATTTGGATCTGCTTGCCATTTTACGCGATCACCTGTAACCAATAATTCTAAATTGGTACGGGTATGACAACGCCAAACGCTATTCAGCTCAATAGGTTTCCAAAAAGGTTCTGGCTCACCTTCTTTGGTATCTGGTTTTATTGGATGTTGATCAGGCAAGGAGAGGGCTTGTACTTCGAGTTGTCGACCATAGTGTTGGACGACTAAGCCTTCTAAGTCGTGAGACGTGTCGATTTCTTCTTGACGTGTTTGATGTTGTTTCTGAATACGACGTTGTTGTTGCTCTGTCAAACGACGCTTACGAATTAAAGCCATTCACAACCTAAAAAACCTTGAAATTTAGATGGCAAAAATAGCATGATGAGCCATGGATTTACAGCCAAGATCGGAATAATTTGCTACTATCCATCTTTAATTTAGCCCAATAAGATTGCACTTTATGAGCAGCACCCCAGATACCCGCTTAATTTGGATCGACCTTGAAATGACAGGGTTAGATACAGACAATGATCAAATTATTGAAATTGCAACGATTATTACAGATGATCATTTAAATATCCTTGCTGAAGGCCCAGTGTTAGCTGTACATCAGTCAGATATTATTTTAAATGCGATGGATGAGTGGAATACACGTCAGCACGGGCAATCTGGACTTATTGAACGCGTACGCCGTAGTAAGTTAACTGCGCAAGATGCTGAGCAACAAACACTTGAATTCTTAAAAAAATGGGTCAATCCAAAATCATCTCCAATGTGTGGAAACTCAATTTGCCAAGATCGCCGTTTCTTACATCGTTTAATGCCAGAGCTTGAGCAGTTCTTCCATTACCGTAATTTGGATGTGTCTTCTGTTAAAGAGTTAGCAAAACGCTGGCGCCCAGAAATTATGAGTGGTTTAAAGAAAAATGCTTCTCATCTTGCGATGGATGATATTCGTGACTCAATTGCTGAATTGAAGTATTACCGTCAATATTTTTTCATCTCAAATAATTAAAAAGTTCTGTTGAAATTTTAGAAAAGGGGCTAAGGCCTCTTTTTTATAGATTTTATAAATGATCGAAAGAACAAAGTATTAATTAAAATGTTTAAAAGTTGATAGCAAAAAATAAACTGATTTTTATGCTGATAGATCTCAGAATAGTGAAAATTTAAGAATGATAACAGAGACTAAGTTATGCAAAGTAGTAATCCGATTTTAACCCGTGTAGAGACGGTATCCAATTATCAACAACCCATGACCATTCAAGGTGCGATTCAGAAATCTGTTGTATTAACTGTGATTTCGGCAGCGGTGGGTATCGCGCTGTTTATTTATAGTTTTATGACTTTAAATGTATCACTCGCCTATGCTAGTGCGATGGTGGGGGCGATTGGTGGATTCATTCTGGCACTCATTACTACTTTTAAGCCGAATACTGCTCGAACTTTAGCTATTCCATATGCTTTATTTCAAGGTGCTTTTTTAGGGGGTATTTCAGTCATATTTCAACTGAAATACCCTGGAGTTCCTTTAAAGGCCTTGCTCGCAACATTTGTCACGACTTTGGTGATGTTCGCGCTTTATCGGTTTCAAATTATTCGTGCGACTGAGAAATTTAAAGCGGTTGTGTTGTCAGCCACCATTGCGATTGCGATTGTATTTGTTCTCCAATTTATTATGAGTCTAGCTTTTGGTTCGAGCATTCCATATATATTTGATAATAATTGGCTAGGTTTAGGATTTGCAGCTTTTGTCGCCATTATTGCATCATTAAATCTAATTTTAGATTTCGACCTGATTGAAAATGCCGCAGCTCAATATGCGCCTAAAGCGATGGAATGGTTATGTGGAATTGCCTTATTAGCCACTTTAGTTTGGATGTATTTCTCTTTCTTGCGTTTAATTGGTCTACTGTCTAGTAATGACTAATGTCGTTCAGCTAAGGCGTGTAAAAAGATCAGACTGATGTCTGATCTTTTTTTAGCGTCTAATTCGGTTTAACAATTTTTTGAAAAAAGATGCATTATGCAATTTCGTAAATGCTCTAGACTTGGCATCATGCATGAAAATTAATTTAAGTGAGAGTCACATGGCACAAGGACTATTAGCAGGTAAACGTTTTTTAATCGCGGGTGTTGCGAGTAAATTGTCGATTGCATTCGGTGTTGCAGAAGCTTTACACCGTGAAGGTGCAGAATTGGCATTTACCTATCCTAATGAAAAAATGAAGAAGCGTGTTGATGACTTTGCTGAACAGTTTGGTTCAAAACTAGTTTTTCCATGTGATGTTGCTGTTGATGCTGAAATCGAACAGGCATTTGCTGAATTAGCAAAACATTGGGATGGTTTGGATGGCGTAGTGCATTCAATTGGTTTTGCACCAGCACATACTTTAGATGGTGATTTTACTGAAGTTACTGATCGTGAAGGTTTTAAAATCGCGCATGACATCAGTGCCTATAGCTTTATTGCCATGGCTCGTGCGGCAAAACCACTTTTAACTGCTCGTCAGGGCTGTTTGCTCACACTCACTTACCAAGGTTCAGAGCGTGTGATGCCAAACTATAATGTTATGGGATTGGCGAAAGCATCTTTAGAGGCTGGCGTTCGTTACTTGGCTTCAAGTTTGGGTGCTGAAGGAATTCGTGTAAATGCGATTTCAGCTGGTCCAATTCGTACGCTTGCGGCTTCAGGTATCAAGTCTTTCCGTAAGATGCTTGATCTGAATGAAAAGGTTGCACCTTTAAAGCGTAATGTCACGATTGAAGATGTAGGTAATGCGGCATTGTTCTTGTGTTCACCATGGGCAAATGGTATTACTGGCGAAATTTTATATGTAGATGCTGGTTACAATACGGTTGGTATGAGTGCAGATTTAATGCTAACAGAATAAATCTCATCGTAAGAAGAAATAAAAATCGGCAATTTTATTGCCGATTTTTTTACATTTTTTAAAGTTCATTTATGTAACCAAGACTAGGTAAATCGTATTTTTTTTGATTAAATATTAAGGAATTCTTTAGCTTTATTAAATTATAAAAGTCAGATAATAACCATGCTTGCCAACATCTTTTCGGCATTGGAACAGCTCGGCCTAACCGCCCAAAACAGAGCCCTCCACATCCAATTCAGTCATTC